>BEHK01000036.1 GCA_002898775.1 bacterium HR08
TGTGAGACTCTCAGCCTCCAGGGCAGGGCCAGCACACGGGATGCCCATCCCGCTGGAATTTGGACTCCCGAAGAGGTTGAGGAACCGGAGACCAATGCCACATTCTGGGCCGTGAAAAGTGCCATGGGCAAGGGCCACAGATTCCGGACCATAGCGATCACGCAGATGCTGGAGCTTCGCAGCGATCTCATCCATGGCCTGGTCCCAGGAGATGCGTTCCCATCGCCCTTCTCCACGGCGTCCCACTCGCTTCAAGGGGAAATCGAGCCTCCCGGGATGTTCATGGTACTCGTGCGCCCTCTCCCCCTTGATGCAAATGAACCCCCGACTGAGGGGATGCTGGGGATCGCCCGTCAGAGCGATGACGCGGTTGCCTTCGACGTGAGCCAGTAGGCCACACGCCATGGGGCAGTGGCAACAAATCACACGTTTCACCTGCCTGCTCATCTCTCACCCCTGACGCTTGTCATCGAGCATCCGAAACATCGAAGACCTGTGAGATGAAGAGTGCCGCGAGTCCTGTGCCCCCGCTTACTTCGGCAAGCTGGTAGAGGAAGCAAGTCATGATCATCCTCCTGCGGCGACATTCAGGCTCACAGGAAGGGGATCCCGCTCGGAGATCCAGTGAGCGTCCTCCCATAGCCCTCCATGGCCGTATCGAAGTTGAGCGCCACATGCTGAGCGGCAGCGTGGACGTCACGCCAGATCCGCTGGAGCGGATGCGCGGAGAAGATGGCATGACCGCCGGCGGCATGAAACAGATCATCTACAATGGTGATCGCCTCTCGCACCAAGAGGGCGCGCCAGGCGAAGAAGCGCACTCGCTCCCCCTCACCCACGGGGTGATCGGCACAGCTCATGACTTCCTCTGCATACCGCTCGGCCTCCCTCTCGAGAATCTCCACTCGGAGGGTGGATTTGGCCAAGAGCATCTGGGCGCTCACCATCTCCTTCTGTGGGGTCGTGCGAAAGGCAGGCACGCGAGTCTCCACCCATTTATGGAATTCCTCAACAGCTGCGCGTGTGGCCCCGACGATGGGAGCGACTAACGCCGTGCAGATAGCTGGGACAAACGGCGCGCGATAGAGAGGGCTTGAGTGCAACTGATGCCCTGGGGCCTGTCCTGTCGCGGCAATGCGTTCTAAAGGGAAGACCCGATAGAAAGGGACGAAGGCCTCTTGAACGATCACGCTATTGCTCGCCGTCCCACGAAGCCCCACGACGTCCCATTCATCCACGATCCGGTAGAGAGTTCGGGGGAGGAAGAACATCATGTATTCGGGGCGACCATGATCTGGGGCGGGAGCAATGGCCCCTACGGCGACGAATTCGCTCCACTCGACGCCGCTGAGGAACTTCCAGTGTCCGCTCAGCAGGTATCCCCCCGATGTCGGCCGAGCTTCTCCAACCGGAGGGAAAGCGTCAGCGAACACCACATCCTCTCCAGCACCCCAGATCTCGTCCTGTAGGCGAGGATCGGCCAGAGCGAGCCACCAGTGATGGATCCCCAGGATCGCGTAGATCCATCCGGCTGAAGCATCGCCGCGTGCGATCTCTCGCGCGATTCGCAGGAATGTGAGGAGGTCGCCCTCTTCCCCTCCATACCGCGCGGGCTTGAGCACATCCAATAACCGCGATTGCTTCAGAGCTTGTATGACCTCATGGTGAAGACGTCGCTGTTGATCCGCCTCGTGGGCCCAACGAGCAGCTTGCGAGGCCACGGCACGGGCGGTTTCCAGAAAGCGAGGCTCCATATTCATAGTCTCCATCTCCTCCACGGAGTCGCCATGCGATCTATGGGGTGCCCCACCAGGCATTCATGCCCCCTCTCCATCCTACGAAAGTCAGAATCAGAAGGATGAACCGTGGGGAGGGCGATGCGCTCGAAGAATCGCCTGTACCATCCGCTGAGATGCCCAGCCGCCACCGTCCGAGACGGAGGATTCCGAGGACAAGGGCCGCGGCTTCAGATGAGCGAAGTTCCAGATTCTCTCAGCTCAGATGGTAGAGCGCAGACATTTCGTCATCCGAGAAGCCTGTGCGCCAGAGCGAGCGCGCGTCACTACTCACATGGGTGAAAGGCCGCACACCAAGGGCTTCCCTATCAGCAATCGCCTCACGCTATCTCTCGTTGAGGGACGGGCGGAACTGAAGGAGCAGCTTGCCTCTGTAGCGAATTCTCCGGCTCCTCGTAATAGAGTCCGAGCACCTGCAGGATCGGGATATCGTGCACGGAGAAGAGGATCGCCTCTTCGGTCCGAGAGCGATTGATGTGCTGATGCCATGCCCAATTGGGCACGCAGAAGGCATCATGTTGGTCCCAGACCAACTCTTCATCCCCGACGATCGTCTTCCCCTCGCCGCGGACGACGAAGTAGACTGCGCTGGATGTATGCCGATGGCGCTTGGTCTGCTCTCCCGGCCGGAGCATCTGGATCCAACAACTCAGCGTGGGGAGCGTGGACCCTCCGGTCATGGGGTTGACGTACTCCAAGGCGAGACCATCATATGGACTTCCCTCTGAAGCCCACAACCGCCGTAGCTGAGCCTCGGTTTCCTTCCAGGAATACCGCAGAGGGAGATGTTCGCGTTTGGGACGCTCCCAGGTGGGGCGCAAAGTGCTGGTGCGCGCTTGGAGATATTCGGCTTCGCTGGAGCGGCGGACCTGCTGGCGATCTCCCGGATATGTCTCATAGAAAGGAAGATTCATCCCGATGACGAAGGGCAGATCGAGGACATCGAGCCAGATGGCCGGCTCGTCTGACTCGTTATGATGGTCGTGCCAACTCCAGCGAGGGGTTAGAATCAGGTCATAGGGCTCCATCGGACACACCTCCCCGTCGACCACAGTGAAGACGCGCGCGTTTCCCCGAATGACGAAGCGAAGAGCAGCGATGGTGTGACGGTGAGCCCAGGCCAGCTCCCCGGGCTTGATCATTTGCACTCCCATCAGGAGCGTATGAGTCGTCCCGCCACGCTCCAATCCCGGGTTCAGGAAGGAGAAGTTACGGCGGGCAGTGAAGCTCTCCGGGATTATCTCACAAGCTTCGACGAGCTTGGGATAGACCTCCTCCCATCTCCACAGGTAGGGAATACCGGCTGGCTTGGGACCTCCGATGACTTGAACGAGGAGGCGATCATACTTCCATTGGCCGCGCATGTGGAGCGCTTCCAGCTCCACATCGAACTCCTCAAGGGTTTTCGCTCGACGCTCTTGGGCGACCATGGCCTTCCCTCCTTAGAGAATCTCATGGACCTCTCACGGTCCATGCCGACAGTGGTATTGGGGCCAGAGAGATGACTCACCGAGCCATCCATCCTCGAGATCCACTCCTCGCATCGCGAGGAAAAGAGTGATGGTCCTGAGTGCTTCCCCTAGAGAAGGGCGGCTGTCACGCCGATGCCCGTGATCCATGGATGGACAGGCTCGTAGGCTAGGACTTCAAATTTGACGCCAGGGAGGGCCCCCATGACGGCGAGCCAGTTTCGAATCTCATAAGCTCCGTTGCCCGCTGCCGTGACCTCTTCGTCAGAGAGACGCGCGATCTCCTCCCCCTTTCCCCGAGAGATCAAATCGAGGATCTTCTGATCGAAAGCCGTATTGATCTGGCCCATCTCCGGCGTGCCCACCCAGTGCGAGATTCCGCCAGTCCCCAACAGGGCGACGCGTTGAGCTACCGTTTGCTTCTCAATAGCCCGACGCAGTACGGCCCCAAACTGATAGCAGCGCTGGAGCGAGGGCAAGGGCGGCTCTGCAGCATTGATGAGGATCAGGACAAGGGGGATCTCCTTCTCCGGGGTCAAGAAGTGAAGCGGTCCAGCGAAGTTATCGTCGAAGATCAACTCTCCGGAGAAGGCGGGATCGAAGCCCGACTCGAAGGCTTCACGCAAGATCGCGCGTCCGAGCTCCGCATGTCCGGGGAACCGACGCATCTTCACCCCGACGATCGGCTCGAACTCCGGAGGAGGACCGGGATAGACATCAGCGATGCCGACGCAAAAGGCCGGCATATTGTTCAGGAAGAAGTTCGTCATATGGTCGTTGCTGATACCGACGAGAACATCAGGGCGCGCAGCTTCCAACCGGCGGCGGAGCTCTCCGAAGGCTCGATAGACGTTCTCTCGTTGCCGAGAATCGGCCAACTGGGGGAGCCCCGTCATGCCGGGGGCATGCGATGTGGCGAAGGCAGCGACGATCTCTCCCATAGCTCCCTCCCAACAAGCCAAAGGTCCCCGAATACGCTCACTCGGGTTGATTCATACGCTGAGGATATTCCTGGACGCTCACGCCAAGGGCGAGGGCCCCTTTGAGCAAGATATAGGGATTGACCCCCCACTTGTAGAGCGTCCGCAAGCGCTGGTTTCGGATGGCCTCAGCTTCCTCAGCCGAGAGCTCGTACTCGCGGAAGACTTCGTCGGGATCTGTCACAAGACGCTCAGCTAAGCGACGATCCCGACTAACTTCGTGCAGGAGCTTGTTCACCCGATAAACGGACATCGGTCTCACCTCCTTATAACAGGATGGGATCACCAGGTGTCATCCAGATCGCGCATCCCCGCGATGCAGATGACCGTGTTAGGAAATCGGACGAATCCGCGCTCATCCTGATAGGCGTGAGCTCGTTGGGCAACCTCCTCCCACAAGAGGATCTGCCGCGTGGTAGGGAGATGCTCCACGTGCTGACGCTCCGGGAGCAGCGCGCGGATAGCCTCCACATACTCGGCGACGCTGGAGAAGACGATCTCAATGCGAAGATACTCTATGTGCAGCTGAACGAAACCGGCCTCTCGCAGGGCTTGTAGCAGCAGAGGCGCTGCAGCGAGTCGGAAAGGCCCAGGCTCTCCCGGAGCCGGTGCAGGCAGAGATAAGGCTTCATGAACGGGACCGAGGGCCACTGCGAGCAATGGGACGTGTTCAGGAGGGCCCCAGACGGCGGCTGCGAATCGTCCACCTGGAGCCAGCAAGCTGCGGATCGTCTCAAGAGCGGCCTTCAGGTCCCGTAGGAACATGAGCCCAAATCGGCAGAGGACAGCATGGAAGGTTGATGGGGGAAAACCCAGACGCTCAGCATCCATTTGGAGAAAAGCGACGTTGGAGAAGCTGAAGACGCCTATGCGCCTATGGGCGGCCGAGAGCATCTGCAGGGAGCGATCAATGGCGATGATCTGTCCCCTCTCCCCCATGTATTGGGCGACAGTGAGAGCTGGCTCACCGATGCCGGTGGCGATGTCCAGGATACGACCCGTAGGGGGAATACGGCCCAGGGCGATCAAACGGTCGCTAATGGCCCGCATCCCCCGTTCGAGCACCGTCGCCCAACGGGTCCATCCTTTAGCAGTGGTCTCCCAATTTCGAGAGGGTTCACTCCTCACCATCGGAGCTTCAGAGCGAACTGAATCTGGCGCGCGGGGGCAGCATCAACCGGACTCCCGAAGTTCGGATTCGGCCCTCGCACACCATCCCCGAAGCGCCGTGGGATGGAGCCAAGGAAATCGGGAGCCCCATAGACAGTATCTACGGCCGTGACGTTCACGGTATTGAAGAGATTGAACGCTTCGGCAATGACCTCGACGCGCACGCGTTCGGAGAGGCCGATCTCGCGCGCCAGGCGTAGATCCACACTCTTAAAGCTATCCATCTTGTAGGTATTTCGCCCGAGCTGGCCAACCCGATCGGGCCCCGTCTGAAGATCGCCATTGGCGTCGAACCCGACCAGGACACTTCGATAGCGCGGACTCTCAAGCGTAGTCAGAATGCCGAGCTTGAAATTCCGCAGCCACCCACGAGCCGGCGCTTCGGCGAGCACACTCAAGACGAAACGATGCGCGATGTGTTGGTTCGAGAGCCCTCGCTCGGCCCGGAGATTGCCGGGATCTTCCGGTGCATCCAGGAAGCTGAGGCCGGAGAGCAGGTCAATCGCCTTTGACCAGGTATAGTGAACATCGAAAGAGATGCCCCGGCGGAATCCTTTGGAGAGGGCAAGGGTTCCCCCATGATAGACCGATGTGCTGCCGGGGAAGCGCAGGAAGTAGATCCCGAAGTTCGGGTTCTTCGGGGCATAGCGAGGCTTCCCGGTAGGCAAGAGGCCCGTTTGAACGGCATTCAACTGATTGAGCATAGTCATCTTCAGCCCATGCACCCACAACCATCCCATGGAGAGGCGCATCTGCGCCGGTAATTCGTGCTCGATCTGGATGTGAGCGTGCTCTGCGTACGGATTCGGGCTCTCGCGAGCTTGTTGAGCGGCGAAGAATCGGATGAGGGGTACAGAGGGAGAGGGATACTCTCCGCGGGTCACATAGGCGAAGAAGGTGGGAGCGACAACTGACGGGACGGGGATCGGCGCCAAGGAGATCCCTCGGGATCCTGCCGTCCCGACGATCGAAGTTAGCGCGGGATCGAAGTCCCTGGCATCTTCCCCATTCCCACCAAAGTATGTGAAATCGCCGAGCAGGTTTCCCCACTCCCAGAGTCCGTGAAAGAGCCCGATCCCGCCGCGCACGACCCCTCGGTCGCCATTGAACGCATAAGCGAACCCCAAGCGTGGCTGAACGTTATTATGATCCCCAGCAATCCAGTTGCGGAAGGGGACCGTCTCAATGAAATACCGGAGCCCATAGGTGAGCGTCAGGTTGCGAGTGGGTCGCCACTGATCCTGCGCGAACCATTCCACCGTCTCATGGTCATAGGCGATGCGCGCTGCTTCCTCGAACTCAGGTCCGGGAAAGAGATTCCGCCAATCGGTGGGACGCGGAGGAATCGGTCTCCCCACTAGAGATCGAGGGAGACCAATGATCATGAAGACGGGAGCCGGAGGAGCAGCGAAGAAGGATTCGGGGATGAAGATGCCCACGCCATGGACGGTCACCGGCCAGATGATTCGATCCCGCAGATGGCTGACATTGATTCCCATCTTCACCGCGTGAGCTCTTCGGGACCACGTCACCTGTCCGGCGATCTGGAAGTGAGTCTCCCGGTAGAACTCGACCGTCCCCATGTCTCGCCCCGTTTGCAGGAGATTAGGCAAAAGCAGAAGGGGCTCATTTCGTGGAGAACCCAGGTCGAAACTCCGCCGAGAGTAGTGGAAGAGCATTTCGCTCACCAGAGAGGGTGAGAAGATCTGCGTATAGGCGTAGAGGAAGGACTGATCACGGATGGGATTGTTCCGGAAGCTCGAAGGTGCCCCCACGTTGCCAGGAGCTCCCGGGATATTGTCGTTGCGCTCGTCAACGAAGTTGTATCTCGCAGTATGCTGTTGGCGATCCCGCGTGTGATCAACGCGCAAGAGGAACCGATCGTGGTCCCGCACGCGAAGGACATTGGGCTGCTCTTCCGAGAGGTTGTAGTACCGCTTGACGCGATTGATCGTCTCCAGATTGCGCAGGAAGAAGGAGGAGTAAACGGGAGATTCCGCGCGTCGTTGCCCCTCATAGTTCCCAAAGAAGAACACGCGATCTCTCTGAAGCGGCCCTCCGGCAGAGATGCCGAATTGGTTCTGGCGCAGAATATTGAAGCCAGGAGCGGAGAGAATGGAATCGGCATCGAGCTTATCGTTACGGAGGAAGTTATAGAGGACACCGTGCCAGGCATTACCACCGGAGCGCGTGATGACATTGACGATCCCCCCTCGCCCGGGTCCGAACTCGGCCTCGTAATTACTGGTGAGCACGCGAAACTCTCGCACAGCCTCCTGCGAAGGCATGGCGTGTTGGAGTCCAGAGAGGGAGATCGTATGATTCGCGCCGTCGAGCAGGTAGAGGTTCGTCCAATCTTCTCGAAGACCTCCGAAAGAGAGGCGGATTCCCGGTTCCTGCATTGGCCCTTGGGCTCCGAACGTAATGCTCTTGCCGACCACGACATTGGGAGTGAGGAGGGTGAAATCGATGAACTGGCGTCCACTGATGGGAAGGTCCGCGACCTTCCTCTCACCGATGACTTCGCTCCGTTCAATCTTACCGGGATCCACCACAGTCTCGACCGTCACGGCGATCTCCTCCGTGATCGCCCCCACGCGCAACCGCACTTCGAGGATCTCCCGCGCACCGACAGTCAGGTCGAGAATCTTCTTGTAGGGTTGGAATCCCTCCTGCTCCACCACGACTTCGTATGAAGAGGGGGGGAGGGCGACGATCTGGAAGTATCCCTGGTCGTCGGTCTGGACCATACGTGTGATGTTGGTCGCCATATTCCGCACGGTGACACGGGCGCCAGGGATAACGGCCCCCGCTTCATCAAGCACGCGTCCGGCGAGCGTGGCGTTAGCGGCGACCTGGCTCGCATGAGCACGCCACAGAAGGTTCACAAGGATCACACACAGAAGCGCGAAGCTCAGAAGTAGCTTTTCCCTCATGGCGAACTCCTCCCTGATGACTGTCTTTTCCTCGACACGATTAATGCATCATCCACCCCCCGTCCACGCAGATGGTCTGTCCGGTGAGGAAGTCCGAATCATCTGAAGCGAGGAACGCTACCGTCCCCACCAGATCCTCCGGCTGCTCCTGTCGCTTGAAGCACTGGAAGGGAACGAGGAAGTCGGCACCTTCAGGGAAGAGCTCCCGAATACGCTCGGTTTCAGTGAGGCCCGGAGCGACAGCGTTCACGCAAATATTATACTCGCCCAGCTCCCGAGCCAGACTCCGCGTCAGGCCGATGACGGCCGCTTTAGAAACCGCGTAGGGGAGACAATACGGTTGGCCATGAAAGAAGACGGCCGAGGCGATATTGATGATCTTCCCCTTCCCCTGCTGTCTCATGTACGGAACGACAGCCTTGATGCAGTAATAGAGGCCCTTGACGTTGACCGAAAAGATCGCATCCCATTCCTCTGAGGTCCACTGGTCCCAGGGTTTGACGTCCATGATCGCCGCGTTATTGACAAGGATGTCGATGCGCCCAAAACGTGCGACGGTCTGCTCCGCCATCTGGCGCACACTCTCCCAATCGGCGACGTTCGTGTGGAGAGCAAGGGCCTGGCCCCCCGCAGCAGCGATCTCCTCAGCAACCCGTTGGGCATTAGTGAATTGGATCTCAGCGATGACGACACGAGCACCTTCGGCGGCCAGGCGTCGCGCGTAGGCGCGACCGATCCCCCGACCGGCCCCTGTGACGATAGCGACTCGACCAGAGAGACGACTCATAGGCTCCTCCTCAAGGATGAGATCGAGATAATTGCAGATATGCCAGGGCTCCGCCATTGATCGGTAAGACCTGCCCCGTGATACAGCGAGCCCGCTCCGAGGCCAGGAAAACGACGGCTTCAGCGATGTCCTCCGGCTCGGCAAAACGACGCAAAGGAATCTGCCGGGCAAATCCCTCGTCTTCCAAAAGACGATCAAGAAATTCCGCAAGCGAGGGGGTCCGCGTTCCTCCGGGAGCGATCGCGTTCACTGTGATATTATACGGCCCTACCTCGAAAGCCATGACGCGCGTCAAGTGAATGAGCGCGGCTTTGGATGCGTGGTAGTGGAGACCTTGGCCTTCCGTGTAGAAGAGGCCAGCCTGCGACGCGATGTGGATGATCCGTCCCCAGCGCTGAGGGATCATGATGCGGGCAGCCTCCAGAGAGAGAAAGAAGGGGCCCTTCAGATTCACCCGCATGACCTCATCCCAATGCTCTTCGTTCGTTTCCAGAAAGCGCTCTCGATACCACACGGCCGCGTTATTGACGACGATGTCGAGCCGCCCGCGCTGATGCTGAACATCGGCCACCAAGCGACGTAGAGAAGCAGTATCCCCGACATCCACGGGAAGGAAGAGGGCATCGGCTCCCGCAGCCCGCATCTCCGCGGCGATCTGTTCACCGCGTGCGCACTCGCGATCGGCGAGGACGACGCGCGCGCCTTCCCGAGCGAGGGCCCAAGCGATGCGGGATCCGATGCCTCCCGCTCCCCCGGTGACGATGGCGACTCTCCCCCGCAGCTCCATGGATGGACGACCCGTTGGAGCAATCAGGCCGGGAGGGGAATTCCCCGGCGAGAAGCGCGAATCGCTTCCACGATACTCTCGTTGCGCATCCGATAGGCCTGAATTGCGAACCCAGCGACTTCTACGAGCTCATTGAGCAAGTGTGGATGCTGCTCCATATAGGCGTCCAGAAGCCGCTCCATCCCCTCACCCGCATGTTCTTCATCGGCCGGCCCATGGACCCAGAAGAACATGAGCTGCTCGCGGCTCAGGCCAAAGCGTTGTTGCCACCATTGGACGGTTGTCTCGGCCGAAGCAGGTTTGGTCAAATGTTCGACCGCTACCAGGGCCTGGAGACCGACGAGCCAGTGACGCGTCCGAGTGAGCTGATCGAAAGTGCAGAGGACCAAGAAGACCCCAGGCAACGGGCGCGTAGCTTCAATCTGCTCTCGAGTCGCTCCCAAGGCCTCCAGGACTCGGCACAGCAACAGATAGTGGGGAGTCCTCCCCAGGGCATCCCCG
This sequence comes from bacterium HR08, assembly GCA_002898775.1. Lineage (GTDB taxonomy): Bacteria > Acidobacteriota > Blastocatellia > HR10 > HR10 > HR10. Next base: position 10,427 of record BEHK01000036.1, read on the forward strand.
ATCTCCTCATCATACATATCGCGGATGACTTTCTGACGCACTTCGAGGAACGGACAGCGCTGCACGACATTAGCGCACCAGCGAGGGAAGTTGCGCGCCCAAAGGCTCACCTGGCGCAGGGCGAAGATCGCCTCCTCGCGCGTCTGCAGCTCTTGAAAGAGCGCTCGACTCGGAGAAGTGGGATCCTCCAGATAAGCCCGTTGCATGCGGCGGATAGCCTCCCGTGCCTCGCCCACGGAGGTGACCGATGCAGGGAGAACGTAACCGAAGAAATCGTATGTCACGGCTCCCTCCTCCCTCAGGACGTCTGACGGGGGCGATATTTCTCCACGAGGCTCAACCAATTCTGGACATAGCGTCGGGTCGCCTCGTCAATATGCTTGGGGACATGCACAAAAGGTGGGCGCACAGGACCGGCCTTCCCGTATCCGGCCAAATCCACGCCCAGCTTGAACCAGTAAGTCTGATACTGCTGAAACTCCTCCATGGTGAGTCCCATCTCGGCGAAGCCGCGCTGCATCTCTCCCGCGATTTGCGCAGCTTCTCTCCAGTTCCCGTTGCGACATTCTTCATAGAGGCGGAGGCTCGGCCATGGGCCCATACACACATCCGAGGACCATCCCCCCTTGGCCCCCAGGAGCATACCTGGATACATGAGGTGATCGAGCACGAGAATGCTCACTCGATCCCCGGCTGCCCGGATCGAAGGGATGAGATTGAACAGATCTGTGGACCCTTGCTTCGCGGCGATCACATTGGGGATTTTCACTAACTCGCGCCAGAGTGCGGGCGTGAGCGTCACGCGAAACGCATGCGGGTTGTGATAGATCATGATGGCCGCCTGAGGAACCGCTTCCGCGAGATCCCGGTAGTATTGGATGATGTCAGCCGGAGCCAGCGGAAGATACATGGGCGTCCCATTCATGACGCCATCGGCACCAACCTCCACCGCATAACGTGTCTTGCGGATCGTCTCCCGAGTATTCAAGCTTGTAGTCCCGACGAAGAGAGGGACCCGACGATTGACGACCTCCACAGCCGTTCGGATGAGCTTCTGATGCTCCTCCCACAGGAGCGTATGCGATTCTCCTACGCTTCCGGTCAGCAGGATCCCGTGCACGCCATCCTTGATCAACTTGTCGATCAGTTGGGCGAGCGCATCGGTATCCACGCTATCGGTCGCTCGCCAGGAGTTCGCATCAGGTGTGGCACAGGCGGGGACCAAGGCATAGACCCCGCGGATGTCCTCGGCGGTCAATCGCGGTCGGCTCATAGGCGCTTCTCCTCCCTCAAGGTATCGGTCAAGGCGTGATGGAACTAGGCCGCGGAAGGCCTGAGATAAGCGTCGTACTCAAAAAGTCCGCGCAGCCCATAGCGCAACAGCAGGTAGTGCCCCCCCTTGGAGATCGGCGGGAGGCCATCAGCGATCTTCACCCATGTCTCCCCCTCATCTTCGCTCATGTAGATCTCCCCATCAGTGTTCCCCAGATAGAGAGCTGCACCCGTTCCCCACGCTTCCAGACTCATCGCTTCGAAGTTGGGCTTAAGAGGCTCAGGAAGCCCACGACCGACGAACTCCCACGTCTCTCCTCCATCCCGACTCCGAGCGATCCGGGGGAGAGCCGCTCCCGATTGGGCCCACACGGGAGGGATGTTCGCCGCTCCAGCGAGAAACATGAGGCGATCATCATTAGGGTGATAGACGAGGAGGTCGGGATAACCGATCCCGTGAATCCTCTCGGAGATGTCCACCCAAGTCCGGCCACCATCGCTGCTGCGGTAGAAGCCAAATCCCGTGGGAATGAACATCTGATTCGGATCCGAGGGGCGAATCACCAAACGGTGACAATCGTCATTGAACCCGCGACCGGTGAGGTCCTCCCACGTCTCCCCTCCATCGAAGCTTCGGAGCAATCCCCCCTGCTCGATACACACATAGACGATCTTGGAGTCCTTCGGATCGAAGGTGATGAATTTCACATGGGCCAAATTAGGAGGAGCAGGAAACCGCCATTCTGGAGCACTGGGCGCTTGACGAAGGGTCGTCAGCTCCCTCCAGCTCCGCCCGAGGTCCTCGCTCACAAAAAGATGCACAGGTTCAGTCCCGGCGTAGAGGAAGAGCCGGCCATCCCGCCGGCAGAGGCGCACGGCGTAGATATTTTGGACGGTGAGCCCGCGATTCCGGAACTCCCATGTCTCCCCAGAGTCTTCGCTCACGGCGATCCCCCCATTATGCATCCCGATCACGATGATCCGCCCCTCGAGATCAATGGCACTGACGTGCCGCCCTTCGAAAAGTCGTCGCGCGACCACCCATGAAGCATCAGGGGCGGAGCGCGCCAGCAGATACAATCCGTCAGCAGTGGCCACCCACAAGTTCTGAGAAGGGGCCTCCGCCGTGAAGATCGTCCGTCCTCCATGCGATAGGCTCATGGTCATAGGCACCTCCCAATCTCTGCGAAGTTTATTCTCCCCAGGGCATATTGGACCCAAGGGGCTAATGGCGTCCCCTTCGGCCACACGTGCAGAAGCTCGGGTTCGACGAGCTCGAATCCATAGGCGAACTCCTCACGCGGTGTCGGAAGGTGACGAATCCGCGCACCATAGATGGTGCACCACTCGTGCTCGACGAACCCGCGCCCATCCGCAGCGCGGTAGCAGAACGCGTCCAAGGGAACAAGAGCGTCACAATCAAGGTGCAGCCCCCACTCCCGGCGCAGGCACCGTTGAGCGGCTTCTCGCCCATCTTGAGGCCCCTCCCCCAACCAGAGCGGATGTCCGGAAGCCGCCAGATCCATGACACCATCGAAGACGCGATGCCTCCTCCATTGCAAAAGAACCTTCCCCTGATAGAACAGGGCCACGGAGAAGCCCAAGTGCAAGAGCCCCTCTCGGTGCACCTTCCACCGTTCTTCCCCTCCTATGATTCTCCCGGAAGGATCAGCGAGGACGACCCATTCGCCCATATGCTCACGCGATGGGATAGAGAGACGATTCAGAAGGCTCCTGATCTCGCGCCTCGGTCCGAGGAAGGAACAAGGCGACGAGGAGGGTGAACACAGCGATGATGACACCCACGGTGAAGGCTTCCCGGAGCGCTCGCCCAAGGAGCGACCGCAATTCCGCCACAGTCTCCGAAGAGAGGGCAGCGACCGAAGCCGCTCGCGAGGAGAGGATCAGCTCAAGCGACCGAACGTCCACAGCCGGCATTTCTCCCTGAGCGCGCAACCGCCAATTGGTGACGGCTCCCAGCAAGGAGGCGCCCAGAGCGCCACCGAGCGCTCTCAGAAAGATCACCGAAGCCGTCGCTCTCCCCAAGCGCTCTGCGGGGACGGAGTACTGCACCAGTAGGAGGATCGTCACGTTGCTCAGGCCCATTCCCACACCGATGAGCATCAAGGCCGCGAAGGCCTTGCCGAGAGAGGGCGCCCCTCCAAGAGGGGTCAACATCGCAAATCCGGCGACCAGTGTGACCGCCGCCAGGAAGATGATCGAGCGGAATCCGACGCGCAGCGTCAAGCGGCTGGCGATGATCGAGGAGACGACCCAGCTCAAGAAGAGAGGCAGTAGGGACTTGCCGGCCATCGCGGGACTCTCCCCCAGGGCTCCCTGCACGAAGAGGGGGAAGAAGCCGATCGAGCCCAAGAAGGCCATCCCCGTGAGCCAACTCACCAGGAGCGAGAGGCTGATCGTACGTTCGCTGAGGAAGTCCACGGGGAGAAAGGGCTCTGGATCTCCGCGCTCCATCTTCAGGAAAAGCGCCAACAGCGTAATGAATCCCCCCAGCAGCAGCCCCTTGTGGAGATTCGATATTCCCCCCTCCGCGAAGAAGAGGAGACTGAGGCTTGCCCCCATGAGCATCACGGCGCTCCCAATACGCACTCGCGCGGCGGCGACCGATCGTCTCTGCGAGGGTAAAGTTCTTCCCACGAGGAGGGCAGCCGCGAGCCCAAAGGGGATGCCCAGATAGAAGACCCATCGCCAGGAAAGATGCTCCGTGATATAGCCCCCCACGATCGGCCCGAGAATGCTCGCGATTCCCCACGCGCTGCTGAAGAGGGCCTGCTTTCGCGCCCTCTCCTCAAAGGAGAGGATCTCTCCGGCGATCGCCAATCCCAAAGGGATCAGCGCACCGGCTCCGAGGCCTTGCACGATGCGGAAAGCGATCAACTGCCCCATGGTGCGGGCCTGGCCCGAGAGGGCCGAACCGAGCAGGAAGAGTCCCAGGCCCAAGAGATAGAATCGCTTGCGCCCATAAAGATCAGCGAGCTTCCCCCACACCGGCAAGGTGACCGTCGAAGCCAGAAGGAAAGCAGAGAAGACCCAGCTGTAGTGGGACAGCCCTCCCAACTCAGCGATGACTGTCGGCATGGCCGCCGCGACGACCGTCATCTCCAGGGCAGAGACGAAGATGCCCAACGTCAACCCGAAGGTCACACGCTCCCGCACCTGCTCCGTGAGAGCTTCCGGTGGCATTTCACAAGATCCCGCTATTCCATTCTCTCGGGCCTCTCCCCTTCGCTCTTGCAGAGCGGATTCCGCTCCCAATAAGGAGCCCCCAATAGTACGGGGGTCAGGGCACAACCTCGACGACCGGCTGATATCCTCCCTTGAACTCCTCTTCCAAGAGAATGCGCAAACCCATCATGAGGGGGAGGTCGAAGACCCCCAAGAGAATGGCCGGCTCCGCAGGATCCGCGTTGACGTTCTCATGAAAGCTCCAGGGAGGCAAGGCGAGTACATCCCCCTCCTTCCATTCGATCTTCTTCCCGTCCACGATGGTATATCCCCGACCGCGGACGACATAGTAGATCCCAGCGAACGTATGTTTGTGGGCTTGACCGTGCTCCCCAGGTTCGATCCACTGGAATCCGGCCAGGATGCTCGGAGTCGTCCCCAGCAGATTCCCTGTCGAGGGATTGTAAAGGGAGACGATCGTTCCGGCACGGGGATCTTTCTTGGGGTGTTGTCGCAACCGCTCGAGCTCCGCGTAAATCTCCTCCCGAGACCATTTCATAGGTTGGATCCGAGAAGGGGGAGTCATCGCATCAAGGTAGGTGATGAATTTACGGGCTTCCGTCATGGGGTCTCCCCTCCTTCAGAGGATGAACAAGCTTTCCAAGCTCGGCACTGTATGATCGAGCAAAATCAGCCGCCGGGCTAGCCGGAGGCCATCAGGGGTGATGCGAAGGATATCCTGGCGCTCGGCAGAGAGGATGCTGAGATCGGGACTATCGCCACGATTGCGGAGAAACAGAAGACTGCTCGTGACCTCCAGCTCGTGATCGCGATCCCCCTTGCGCACAAGGACGCCCCCAATGAAACGGCGAGTGCGAGGCGGGGGATTCTCCCCCCAGGCGAATTGGGTTTGCAAGCGTTTGATGCGCAAGGTGAGAGAAGATTTGTTCTCCTCGAAGTGATAGAGCTCTCGAACACCCCCCTGCGATTCGATCCCCCACTCAGTGACTCGCACCGGCATAAGGTAGAGGGCATCGTCCGTCAGCAAAGAGAGCCACTCCTCCAGCTTCCAATGATCCAGGAGATAGGCCTCCCGGTACAAGAACGTCACCACCTGCAAATAGAGCTCATCGGAGAGAGCCGCCGAGACGCTCATCCTCTGTCCTCCGTCATGAGACGACGCCATTGCGCCCAAAACGTGCGTTGATTTGCCTCGCAATAGTCTCCCCAATAGGCCTCCCCAGGCCCGGGCCACTCCGTCCTGGGACGCGGTTGACGATGGAGGCCCATCTCATAGTTGAAGACGTGATATTTTCGAGCAAAGGCTCCACGATTCGCTCGGGTGAGCGAAACCCAAATATCGGCGTCATCTTCCTCAAACGTGCCCGTCAATCCGAAGGTGCGCTCATAGTTCTTCCGCGAAGCTTCCTTGTACCACTCAGGCCCCTCTTTCTCGACGAGAAACCAAGAGAGGATCTCCATACGGTGAGGCCCTAAAGGGATCCACACTCGGAGGGTCAGGAAGGGAACGCGAGGCATGCCCTCCTCCGTGGCGATGGTCGTCGTATTGAGGAGCGAGAGATTCGGGAAAACAGTCCCATGAACCGTCGCCGTACGCTCCAATATGCGACGTTGGGCATCGGTGAGGGCACGTTCCAGAAGAGGCCATAGCTCTTGGGGGAGCCCCAAATAAGGGGGGAGAGGGATACGCTCAGGAGCTCCGACGATGGCGACTCCATGGCCGCGCCCGACGCTGATATGCCATCCGAACCATCCGATGAGCGGATCGTTGGGCAGAACGCCCAACTCAATGGCATAGCGATGGGTCATGAAGGTGTGAAGGCCATCGCCGATGAAATTATCTGCTCCTGTCTTCCAATTCGCCTCGATGATCCACCGGTGAGGAGCGCCGACGACCTCTACACCCCCCTCCGTTCGCTTGAGAAGCAGATCGAGATACCAGCGCATATCGCCAAGATATTCCTCCAGAGGAGGAGCGGAGACATCCCACGTGGCGAAGATGAGCCCCCCGTACGTTCCCACCCGTGCTCGATGGAGCGTGAAGGCTTTTCGATCGAACTGCTGGTCGTAGGCCCATTCATGAGCGGGAGCACCCGCCAACTCTCCATCGAGATGGAATCGATATCCATGATAAGGACAGACGAATTCTCGCGCGTTCCCTCGCGAGACTCGGCAAACCTCCGCTCCTCGGTGCGTGCAGCTGTTCAAGAGGACATGAATCTGCCCCTCTCTATCGCGCACAACGATCACAGGATCTTCTCCCATCCGACGCGTCACGTAATCTCCGGGATGAGGAATCTCCGACTCATGGGCGACGGCCAGCCAACAACGAAGGAAGATGCGCTCGAGCTCGAGCTGGTAGATCTCAGGGTCAGTGAAGACACGAGCCGCGATGCGCCCCTCCTCCACCCGGACCAACTCCCTCAGGGGAGTTCCATCGGCAAGGCGGTGTTTGGACCTTGTTCGCGCAGCCATCACACACCCCCTCTCAGAAGCTGATCCTCAGGGCGAACTGGACTTGCCGAGCGGGACCTGTGCCCGCTGGCCTCCCGAAGCTGGGCAGTGCTCCGGCCACACCATCCTTGTAATGGCGGGGGACCGGCCCCACGAAATCAGCAGCTCCATAGACTGTATCCACCTGCGTCACGTTTGCACGGTTAAAGAGGTTGAAGAATTCCAAGAGCGGTTCGATCCGAATTCGCTCCCCCAAAGGAATCTTCCGGGCCAATCGCAGGTCCACCTGCATGAAGCGATCTCCCTGATATGTGTTCCGCCCGATGAGGCCGACGCGGTCAGTGCCGAATTCCAAGTCGCCATTGACGTCGAATCCGGCAAAGAGGGTGGCAAAGCGTCCGCTCTCAACCGTGGTGATCAGGCTCAATGTGAATCCCCGGGTCAAGCCCCATCGCGTTGGTCCCTCGCCGATGAATGTCGCAATGAACCGATGCCCCACGTGCTGATTCGACACCCCCCAGTCCCGACGGATGTGAAGAGGGTCTTCAAAAACGTCGCGGAAGGTATATCCGGTTGGTAAATCGAGCGTCTTCGAGAAGGTGTAGTGAACGTTCACTCCCCATCCGCCGCTCAGGCGCTTATTGAGCGTGAGGAATCCACCATGATATGTGGAATCGGTTCCCGGAAAAGCCATCTGGACGATCCCAAAGCGCGGGTCATTCTGATACCGAGTCTTCCCATTGGGGAGCTGTCCGACCGGCCTGGCATTCAGTTGAATGCCGGCATTGGGGATTTTCAATCCGCGGACCCCCAGATAGCCGATGCTCGCGCTCAAGTCACTCGCCATCTGGTACTCGATCTGCAGGCTCCACTGCTCGGCATACGGATTCGGGAAGTCGCGAACAATATGGCCGAAGGCGTTGATGGAGAGCGGGCCGGAGGGGAACTCTCCTCGGATGAAGCGCGCCAGGGCCGGGCCAGACGTGAATGGCCCAGGAACGACATTGACCGTCACGCAGGGTGAGGCCGTCGGACTGAAGGCAGCCGCACGTCCTGGATCGAGCAGAGCTAAATTCTCCGGGCCACTCCCGGCGCAGGTCAGGTGCCCCACCAATCGGGACCAAAAGTGGGGAGCGACGAATAGGCCCACGCCGGTACGCACGACGCCTCTCCCTTCTGCAAATCCGTAGGAGATCCCCAGCCTGGGCTGAAGGTTATTCTTATCGGTCCGAATGCCGAAGATGGAGGGAACCCTCTCCAGAAAGTAACGCACACCATAATTCACCGTCAGCCGCTGAGGACGCCAGCGATCCTGGATGAAGAATTCGTACGTCTCATGCGCGAAGGTGGTGCGAGCAGCAGCCGCGAATCGGTCATCGGGGAAAAGCCGATCCAGGCTTCGCCGAGGCAACGGCTGACCGAGCAATGGTCGCGGGAGGGCGAAAGCGAAGAAGAGGGGGACAGTTCGCCCGAAGGGGGGCAAGCCCAAGAAGCTCTCAGGCGTGAAGATCGCGAATCCGGCCATCGTCGTGGAGTATAAGAGCTGATCGCGGATATGGTGAATGTCCCCACCCACCTTGAATTCATGACGGCGCCAGAGCCAGGTCAGATCGGCGCTGAACTGAAATCGGTTCTCGCGGTAGAAGTCAGCGGGACTGATGTGCTTACCAAAAGTCGCGATATTGACGATCTCAAGATTCGGCTCGAAACTGAGCGGAGTGTTAGTGAACGACTTCCGGGAGAACTGGATGAACCCCTGAAAGACCGTTTCCGAACGGATCACAGAGGTGAATCCCACGATCGCTGATTGGCTCCGGACATCGTTCTGCCGAAAGGTGGAGGGGGCACCCAACCCGCCGGGGACACTAGGGGAATTAGCGTTGCGCTGATCGGCCAACGAATATCGCGCGAATACGGCGTGTATGGGAGTAAGCTGGAGATCCATCCGCCCAATGGCATAATCGTAATTCTTCGCCTGCAACTGGTTCAATCTTTCCTCGCCCAACCCTAAGGAGCGCTTGGCTCGATTAATGGCTTCGAGATTCCCGAGGATGAAGCTCGTGTATTGTGGGGATTCCCCGCGCCGCTGACCTTCGTAATTACCGAAGTAGAAGGCGCGCTCTCGCACGAGAGGCCCTCCGGCGGAGGCTCCGAATTGATGCTGGCGCAATACATCGAAGCCAGGAGCACTGAGGATATTACGGGCGTCCAGGGCATCGTTGCGAAGATAGTAATAGACCGCCCCGTGAAGGTCATTGCTCCCGCTGCGGGTGATGATATTGACGATCCCTCCCATGACACGTCCATATTCCACGGAGTAGGTGCTGTTGAGTACGCGGAACTCTTTCACAGCATCCTGCGAGGGCCCAATGTGCTGGAGGCCATTGAAGAGCACGGTGTGGTCCCCTCCATCCAGGGTGATGAGGTTCGTGTGTTGCTCGAAGAGTCCGCCGAAGGAGAGGCGCGGCACGTCTTCGGCCAGAAGAGCCGTGGCTCCAAAGGAGAAGCCTCGGCCCACGGCTGTGCTGGGATTCAACAAGGCGAAGTCAATGAACTGCCGCCCGCTGATGGGCAGTTCCGTGATGCGCGCCTCATCAATGACGGCACTGATTTCGGTCTTAGCAGGCTCCACAATGGCCACTCCCCCGCTCCGCACCTCCACTTCTTCCCTGACGCTCTCGACCATGAGGACGATGTCCAATGTCCCTCTCTGTCCGACGGTCAACTCCACGTCCCGGATCACCGTGGGTTGGAAGCCCACGGCTTGGGCCTCCACCTCGTAGCGCCCGGGTGGCAACGGTCTCAGAGCATACCGGCCATCGAGATTGGTCGTCGTCTGCCACTGTTGATTGGTCGCCACATTCCGCGCTCTCACGATCGCTCCCGCGATCGCGGCTCCGGCGGGATCGCGCACGAGGCCACCGAGCTCGGCCTCGCGAACTTGCCCCCAGATGTTCCCTCCGGCCAACAGCAGAAGAACGATCATCCGGAAGACTCGCATCACCCCTCGCCCCCCTATTTAGGCATTCACAACAGACCCGCCACTTTGGTCAATCCACGCACGCCCAATCCCCCATCGGAGTGGAGGATCGTCCCGGTCACCGTACGAGCGCGCTCGTTGGAGGCCAGATAGACATAAGCCCATGCATGGTCCTCCGGTTGGCAGACGACCTGCAGAGGATTGGTCGTGCGGATCAACTCCTCCAGATTGGGGATGGAAGAGAGGGCGAGATTTTCCTGCTCGAGAGCCCGCAAGCCCCTCAAGTCGGTCGGCGTCCCTCCGGGCGCTACGCCATTGACCCGAATCTTCGGCGCCAGCTCATAAGCTAGTTGAAGGACGAGACCTCGCACGGCGAACTTGGACGCCGTGTACAATGGTCCCCCTCCAGCCGGATAGAACCCAGCATTTGAGATGGTGAAGATGATATTCCCCTCGCTCTTGAGGAGCTCCGGCAAGGCGGCCTTAGCACTCAGCAGATAACTCTTCACGTTAACGGCGAAGAGTTCATCGAAGCTCTCGCTGAGCTTCTCCCCGGGGAGGTCGCGCAGTGAGGTGAAGTAATCGAAGATCCCGACGCAACAAACGAGGATGTCCAACCGCCCAAAGGCTCGAACAGTTTCAGAAACGGCGCGCTCGTTATCTGCCAAGGAGGTGGCATCTCCCCAAATGGGGAGAACTTCGGGACCGAGTTGCTGGAGATCGCGCACCTTGTCAGCGTTCCGTTCCAGGACGCCGACGCGAGCGCCCTCATGGCGAAAAGCTTCAACGACCCCTCGACCGATCCCCGATCCCCCTCCGGTGACCAAAGCGACCTTATTCTCTAACCATCCCATAAGATCTCTCCTTCCGTGAACGAGATAGCGGCTCTCTGTCGGCTTGCATTAAAAGATGAAGCGCACAAGCCCACCATCAACCTGGATCGCAGCGCCCGTGATATAGCTCGCCCGGGGAGAGGCGAGAAAGGCGACCACATCAGCAACCTCCTCAGGGCGCCCATAGCGTCCCAAGGGGACGAGCTGCCCGATGGCCCTCACGACTTCCTCTGGCGTCCGATTCGAACGCCGCGCCTCCTCCTGAACCAGTCGCTCGCTTCGCTGCGTCCAAATAGGTCCGGAGAGGACGCTGGTCACGAGAATCTCCTCGCGAGCCAGCTCATCGGCGAGACACTTTGCCAGAGCGATAGCCCCGGTTCTCAAGACATTCGACAAGAGGAGATTCTCCATCGGCTGCTTCACCGAGCGCGAGGAGAGGAAGATGATGCGTCCGTACCCGGTCCCCTTCATCAGGGGAAGAGCGGCGCGAATGAGCCGGATAGGCGCCAGGAGGATCTGCTCGTATCCGAGCCACCAGTCTTGATCTGAGAGATCAGCGAATCGTCCCGCGCGAGGAGGGGGGACATTGATGACGAGAATATGAAGGTGTCCCCACTGAGCGCGAACGGCTTCCAGGAAGCGGACGATGTCGTCGGCGCGGGTCAGATCCGCCGCATGGGCG
>BEHK01000037.1 GCA_002898775.1 bacterium HR08
ATCTGCCTGTCTCTCCGGACGGACTCGTGCGCATCGAGGATGTTCACGCCGCGCTTCGCCCGGACACGATCCTGATCAGCATCATGCTCGCCAATAATGAGATCGGCACGATCCAGCCCATTCGCGAGATCGCCGAGTTCGTCCGGCGTGTGCGCGTCGAGCGCGGTCAGCCCTATCCGTATCTCCACACCGACGCCGTGCAGGCCGTGGGGAAAATGCCCGTGCACGTGGATGAGCTGGGGGTGGATCTGTTGACCTTCTCCGCGCACAAGATTCACGGCCCGAAAGGCGCCGGGGCCCTCTATCTGCGGCGCGGGGTGCGCCTTGTGCGCCAGATGGACGGCGGTCATCATGAGCGGGATCGGCGTTCGGGGACGGAGAATGTGCCCGCCATCGTCGGCTTCGGGCGAGCGGCGGAGTTGACGCGCCAACAGCTTCCCGACCGCATCCGACATATGCGCGCCCTGCGCGATATGCTGGAGCAGGGGATCGAAGAGCGCATCCCCTTCGTCCTGCGCAATGGCCATCGCGAGCAGCGCGTCCCGAACATCTCCAACTTCAGCTTCCAGTTCCTCGATGGAGAAGCGCTCATGATCCGGCTCGATCTGCGGGGCATCGCCGTCTCAACAGGCGCGGCGTGCTCCTCGGGATCGCTCGAACCCTCGCATGTGCTTCTGGCGCTCGGGCGCCCGCGCGATCTCGTGCAAGGGAGCCTGCGGTTCTCCCTGAGCAAGGACACGACGCGCGAGGAGATCGCTTATGTGCTCGAGGTCCTCCCGGAGGAGGTGGAGCGATTGCGCGCGATGTCCTCGCAGTACTTGGAACGCCTGGCGGCGCGGGATCCCTGACGCGCGGCTCCTTCGGCTAATGGGCGTGGACGATCCGCACAGGCAGGGTGCCGGAGAATGGCGTCTCGGCCACGAGCACCCCTCGCAGCGCATATCGTCCGGCGGGCAGCATTCCCCGATCCGAACCCGGCAGCGCGAACGTCGCCTCGTACACGAGCGAATCTCCAGGCCTCACGATCTCACGGCCGAGCACGGGGAGGAAGATTTTGCCTTCGGACCAGCGAAAGACGACCTCCCCCCGCTCGTTCTCCAAGAGGAAATCGAACCGTTGTGAGCTGGGGAAATCGAGCGCGAGCGCTTCGGCGGATTCGTTCGTGAGTCGGATGCGCGCGCGCACGGTGGGCCCGGGGATCACGGGAGGGTGCGGAGGCATGAGGTTGTAGACGTACTCCAGCCGGTCTGCGCTCACTTCGAAAGCGATGCGATCCGGCCATGCCGCGCGCTTCGTATCCGCGGACGAGAATGCGATCAGCAGAAGCAATCCGATGAGGATTCCCACCCGAAGCCGATTGCGCTGTGCGGTTCGGAACGGCGAGCCCGGCGTGTCGCTCATCTAGGTCAACCTCCATTCCCGCAGGATCACGCGGCAGGTGCAAAAGCGCCCGAGCTGACAGAGGGCGAGGCGATCGGCCGTGAAGGAGAAAGGAGCGATCGGCTCGGTCACCACGCCCTTGCCCAGGGTGATATGTGGGAAGTAGCGCGCGCCGGAAGCTTGCGCGCGGTAGTTTCGGACCCATTCGAGGTCGCGCGGTCGGGGCGGTTCGTCGCCATCGGCGAAAGCCTCCGAGGGTCCATCCCCTTCGTCAAAGGGCGCGAGCGCGTCCATGAGGCGCTCGTGCAGCCGTTGTAACTCCGGATGCGGTGCGATGACAAACTGCACGGTCTCGCCACGAGCTTCGATCCCGGAGACCGTGAGCGTCATCGGGGAGAACTCCCCAAGCTGCGACTCCACGGCCGCGAAGATCTCGGGCAGGCGCGAGCGTCGGACGAACTGCTGAAGGAGCGTGATGTGCGGCCAGTGCGTTTGGTCGAAGCGGAACCCCCCCTGGCCCTGCGCCCACAGCATCGCGTTCACAGCCTCGGCCCGCTTCTGAGCGTCCTCCGGCAGCAGAAACGCGACGTCTATAGCCACGAGCGATGTCTCCATAGCCCTCGCGGGGAGTCTAGCCGATCTTCAGGGCGCGGGGAAGCCCAGTCCGGGGAAAGAAGGTGGTGGGGATGAGAGGACTCGAACCTCCACGGACGGAACGTCCACAGCGTCCTGAGCGCTGCGCGTCTGCCAATTCCGCCACATCCCCACCCAACCGCTCTATATCTTAGTGAGCGGACCCGAAGGCGTCAAGCCGGGACGAAAAAGGCCCTGGCGGAGGATGGGGACCGCCAAAGCCGGAAGGAAAAGCGTGGGGAGGCGATCCCGAAGATCGCCTCCCATCATCGCCTTCACCAATTGATGCGGGCGCCGAACTGCACGATGCGCGGATCGTAGGCGCCGTTATGACCGCTGATGCGACCGAAGTTCGTGCTGTTGATGTCGGTCGTCGGGGCGCCGAAGCTCACCGCGTTGAAGAGGTTGAAGAACTCGGATCGGAACTCGAAAGTCACCGCCTCGGTGAGGCGCACGCGCTTGAGCAGATTGAAGTCGAAGCGCCAGTATCCGGGCGTGCTCAGGACCCCGAATCCGAGCGAGCCCAACCGTCCGGGCTGCGGATTGGCGAAGATGCTCGATAGGGCGCGTCCATCAGGCCCGATGAGTGAAGGATCGAAGTAGAAGACGCCGGAGCCCGTCTTTCGCACCTTGACGAGCTTCTTCAGATCCTCGGCCGTCATCCCGAAGAGATCCACCGTATTGCTGCCCGAACGCCCCACGCGGTTGATCGTCCCACGGCTGGAGACGATCGAGAGCGGCTGCCCCGTATAGGCGATGAAGATGCCGCTCATCTGCCACCCGCCGAAGAGCTTGTCCACCCATCCGCCCGTATTCAGGAAGCGTTTGCCGGAGCCGAAGGGCAGCTCGTAGATGAAGTAGGCGTTGACTCGGTGCCGCGTGTCGAAGTTCGCGCGCCGGTACTCATAGCGCGGATGGCGCAGGCTGATGAACGCCGAGAAGTTGGAGCCAGAGCCTTCGAAATCCGTGAGCGCCTTGCCGAAGGTGTAGTTGACGTTGAACTGCAGGCCTTGCGAGAAGCGCCGACGGACCTCGACCTGAAGCGAATGGTAGTTGGAGGAGGAACCGTTGGTGATCAGGTCGGAGAAGAACGCCTCGGGATTGACCACGAAGAAGTTGATCGGCAGATTGCCGCGCGGACCGGTCAGCGCGTTGAGGAAGTTCAGGAAGAGTTGGCTGGCCAGCTCTCCGGCCTCATTCTGATCCAGGCGGAGGATGAAGGTCGAGTTGCCGAAGCCCGAGGAGAGCGGCAGCCCGGCGAACAGCGTCTCGAAGATCGGCAGGGGTTGACAACAGCTGCCGTTTTTATGCTGAGCTTACCATCGGGAAGTGAGCGACATCGCCGCGCTGCGAGGGCGATGAGATGTTGGTGACGCAGGCGTTTCGGTTTGAGCTGGATCCCAACCGTGCGGCGCGCGTGGCTTTGGCCAAGCACGTGGGTGCGGCTCGATTCGCCTACAACTGGGGGCTCGCTCGCTCCCTGGGAGCTCTGGAGAAGGGGGAGCGCATTCCCTCTGCTATGGAGCTTCACAAAGAGTGGAACCGCTGGAAGCGGGAGAACGCCCCTTGGTGGGTGGAGGTATCCAAGTGTGCTCCACAAGAGGCCTTTCGAGACTTGGAGCAGGCGTTTCGGAACTGGAGGCGAAAGTTGGCGAGAAAACCACGTTTCAAGCGGAAAAAGGCTCCGCCGGACAACACGGCGCGCTTCCGCGGCTCCATCCGGGTAACGCCCCGGCATGTGCAACTGCCGCGCATCGGCAAGATACGCGTCAAGGAGCGGACGGACAAGCTCCTGGCTTTGCTCTCCGAGGGGAAGGCCCGCATCCTATCGGCTACGGTCGCGCGCGAGGCCGACCGCTGGTACGTGAGCCTGACATGCGAGGTCGAGCGGCCCGATCCTCTCTTACGGCACGGGGAGCCGGTTGGCGTGGACCTTGGTCTTGCGTCGTTCCTGGTGCTATCGGACGGCACGCGGGTGGACGCGCCCAAGCCGCTTCGGAGGGCGCTGCGCCTTCTCCGCCGCCGGTCGCGCCAACTTTCCCGTAAGCGGAAGGGGTCGCGGAATCACGCTAAGGCGGTCCTGCGCCTGGCCCGCGTGCACCGCCGGGTGCGCAATATCCGCCGTGACTTTCTGCACAAGCTGACCACTTGGCTGGCGAAAACCAAGTCGGTCGTGGTGGTCGAGAACCTCTCCGTGCGGAGGCTCATGGGCGGGCGACTCTCCAGGTCGGTAGCCGATGCGGGCTGGGGAACCTTCCAACAGATGCTGGAATACAAGGCTCTGTGGTACGGGTCGCAACTGGTTGTCGCACCGCTGGCGTTTCCGTCCACCCGGCTGTGCTCATGCTGCGGGGCGCTCGGCCCGAAACTGGGTCTTTCCGAGAGAAGGTTTCGGTGTCAGGCCTGCGGTTTTGAAGCCGATCGAGACTTGAACGCGGCACAAAACTTGCGGGCTTATGGTTTGGCCCACCTTACGGGCTCTACCGGGAGTTCCCCGGGAAGTGACGCCTGTGGAGACCCCTCTGGCGGCGGAACGGCTCTTCTGAGCCGGTCTACGAGCTACGGGTCGAAGAAGCAGGAAGTGGCCAGTCGTCTATGGGACCCGGCTGGGTGAAACATAGATGACGATGCGTCACGGAACGGCACTTGACCCGGCAGACCTTGGTTATCAAAGCGCGCGCCGCGACCCTGTGCCCGGCTGATGGCCAGATTCCGTTGCGCGTTGAGGAACTCCTGCAGGAACCCGTTCTCGAAGATGTTCGTCTCGTTCAGATCAATACCGCGCCAGAGCTTCACCCCACGATTGCCCACGTAGCTGATCTCCATGGCCAAGTTGGGCGTCAGTTCGCGCCCGTAGCTGAGCGACCACGTCTGCACATACGGCGTACGCAGGTTCTCGGCGAAGCCGAAGATGCCGCTGGTCCGGCTCGTGCGGAAGTTCTCCAGTTGCGGAATCGGGACTTGGAAGGTGGGCACACTCGGTTTCGGCCATCCGTTGCGGAGCGAGGTGAAGTTCGCGCCTCCTTGAATTCCCTGAGCCGCCGTCGTCAGCGAGATCGTCTTGGTGAACCCCTGGTTGCTCCCCAGCGCGTTCGTGATCACGCTGACGCTCTCCAGGGAATACGCGATCGAGTATCCGCCACGGATGACGCCCTTGCCCGGTCCGCCGAAGAAGATGCGCGTGAACCAATCTCGGCCCTGTGGCGACCAGGCCAGCCCGAAGCTCGGCGCGAAGTTGTTCAGGTCCTCGTTGAAGAACTTCCGCCCGTTGGAGGAGCCGGCCAGATCGAGCATCACCGGCGATCCGGTCATCACGCCCGGTCGGAAGAGGTTCCCCTTCCCGGAGAGGCCGAAGTAGGCGGCCTCGCCGCCGACCGGCTGCAGGGCCAGACGGTTCCGGAAAAATCTTCCAAAAATCTGGAAATTCCCGACAGCCCGCGATTCGCGGTTAGGGGGACCCAAGGGGGCGCAGCGCGCACCAGTGGACGCGCTCGGCGAACAGGTCGGGGGCCTGGGCCTTCAGCCATTCGTGTCGCTGTCGGTGGCAACTGGCGATGATGATCTGATGCTCGCGCGAGAGCTCGCCGAGCAGCAGGCGCATGAGTCGGGCGAAGCGCTCATCATCAGAATTGGCGAAGGGTTCATCGAGGATGAGCGGCAGACGACGATCGCGCGAAAGATAGCGGCTGACGGCCAGGCGCGCGATCAGGGACAACTGTTCGCGCGTGCCGAGCGACAGTTGCGAGCGAAGCTGATTCGTCTGGAGGATATTCGTGTGGCCCTTGAGCGCGACGCGGATCTGCAGCGTGCGCGGATCGAAGTGGATGGCGTCATAGTCGGTGTCGAGCGTACGCAGCAGCTCCTGCGAGCGGGAGGTGAGCGCATCGGCCCATTGACCGTAAATCTCGCCCGCGATCTGTTCGAAGACGTCGAGCGCGCAGGCGACGGCCTGCTGGAAGCCCCGAGCGCGCGCCAGATGCCGCGCCAACTCCTCCCGGTCTTGGAGCGCTTTGGGACGCCGCCTTTCAAGGCGATCCAGCGCGGCGGCAATCTGCGTCCGCCAATGGGTCAACTCCTCGCGCAGACTTCTCTCACACTCGCTCCAGCGATCGGCTTCGGCGGCGTAGTCTTCAGGGGAACGTTCGGGCGCGTGAGCGGCGAGCGTGGGCTCCTCCGCTTCGCGCGCGCGCAAGCGGTCCGCGAGGCGTTCCAGGCGCTCGATGAGCGCGGGACGTTCGGGGAGCGCCTGCAGGCGGCGCTCCACGTCGTTGAGCCTTTGCGTGACGCGCTGCAGACGCTCATGGTGCCGAGCGCCTTCGCGAAAGCGTTCGCAGGCGGCTTCGAGGTCTTCCCATGAATCGGGCGCTTCGGCAGGATCGAGCACGCGGGCTTCCCGCAGCAGCGCGAGGAGGCGTTCGCGGCACTCCCGCTCCTCTCGTCGCGCGTTCTCCAGATCGGCATTCAGTCGGCCGATACGTTCCTTCAGCTGCATCCGCTCGTGCTTCAGGTTCAGCACGCGATCGAGATCCTGACGGAGGCGCTCGATCTCCATCGGCGTGGGGTCGGCGCTCGGGCGCCCGGCTCGCTCCAAGAACGCCCGCAGACGGTCGCGCTTCTGTTGAAGCTCGCTCTCGCGCTCGCGAAGGGCAGCTTGTTCCAGAAGCAGCGGTTGGAGCTCCAGCGTCAGCCGCTCCAGCCGCGCGCAGGCCTGTGCGAGAGCCTCTCGCGAATCCAAGCCCGTTCGGGCGAGCAGCGGGCGCACGGACTCTTCCACGCTCGCGCCTTCGGCTTGAAGGCGCTCGATCTCCTGCTGAAGGCGTTCGGCTTCCGCCCTGGCGCGCGTCCATTCCTGGTGGCGATGGGTCCGGGCGGCGTGGCGGAGGGAGAGCCAGAGGCCGAGCGCCAGCAGGAATAGAAGGCCGGGGAGAACGGCCATCCGACCGAGGCCGGAAACGAACGCGATCGAGGTCACAAGAAGAAGCACCTGCGCGAGTCGGGACGCGCGTCTCGCCCATCGGTGCCGGCGTTCGCGCTCTCGCGCGATCTCCTCGCGCAGCGCCAGGTGTTCTCGCTGTCGCTCCTGAGCGAAGTGCTGCTGACGCTCCAGATCGCGCCCCTGCGCATCGGCTTCGAGCGCGCGCCGGCGCTCCTCCGGCTCGAGCGCGCCCACATGTTGCCGCAGACGTTCGAGCTCCTCCAGGTGAAGGCCGCGTCGGGCGAGCCGCTGCTGCTCGGCGTGCACCCGCTGCTGCTCTTGGCGAATGTCCTCTTGAAGCTCCGTGTAGCGTTCCGCGAGCGCGGCCAGTTGCTCGCGGTCCTCCGAGGTGAAGAGCGCGAGGGGACCGAAGCGCTCTTCCTCGTGTCGGATCTCGGTGCATCGGCGGTGCGCGCGTTCCAGCTCTTCCTCGATCTTCGCCCGTTCGTGCGCGATCCGTCGGAGCACGCCCATCTCGTATTCCAGGTTCGACTGGCGCGCGGCGGGGAACGCCTCATAGGGGATGAGGGCGTCGCGCTCCCGTTTCAACCGATCTCGTTCCGCTTCCAGCTCTTCGCGCTCTCGAAGCTCACGCTCCAGCCTCTGGTGCTCGGCGCGCTCGCGCATGTAATGGGCGCGCCGTTGGTGCTGTCGCGCGCACTCGATCTCCTGCTCAATCTCGCGAATGCGGGCCAGTTGCGGCTCGATCCGATGTCGCTCCTGCTCCAGACGCTCCAGTTCGTCCTCCAGCTCTCTGAGATCGCGCTCGGCGCGCGCGATCTCGGTCTCGATCTGCAGAGGACCCGCCCCCAGGCGCGAGGCGGGGAACTTTTCGAGCGCTCGCTTCAACGCCGCGACGGCTTCGGCGGCCGTGCGATCTCCGGCTTCCGCGTCGGCGATCCGCTGCAGCTGCGTGGACAGATCGCTCAGGTCGGGGAGCGCCTGAAGCGCCGTCTGTCGAACGAGACAGGTGTTCACGAACTGCCCGCGAGAGAGCCCGAGAAGGCGCTCCCCGATCTCCTTCCGCCATCGCGCGAAGTCCTCGGTGATCTCCTTCCCCCCTTCGTCGAGATTGAAGACGCGCGTGAAGCCTCGCGTGAAATCCCGGACGATGCGCAAGCGCGTCCATCCCCGGCGATCGAGGAGGGCGCGCACATCCATACGGATCTGATATGGCCCGCCGTCCTCGGGGCGATAGGTCTCTTTCTCCGAGAGCGCCTGTGCGGTCCTGCGCTCGTGCGGGGGGAACCCGTAGAGCGCCGCCACGATGGCCGCGACGATCGTGCTCTTGCCGAATTCGTTCTCCTCGATGAGGAGGTTCGCTTTCTCCGGGTCGAAGACGATCTCGCTATTCCGCAACTTCCCGAAGCCGATGAGGTGGAGGCGTTCGATCTTCATCCGCATCATCCTCCGTGGGCGAGGCTCGCCCGAAGCGGCGAGATCGGCTCGGGCCTTCGGTTCGAGGCCGGGCGCGCGTCATTCCTCATAGATCGGCTCCACCGTGCCGTGCACGAGAGCATCCAGGCCGTAGTAGAGCGCCCGCTCCAGGAGGGCCCGCTCGCGCGGATCGGAGGTCGCCGCGATCCGCCGTCGCATCTCCTGGATGAAGCGGCCCTGGACCGTGCGCGGATCGGCGGCGTCCAGATCATAAGCCGGACGCGTGCGATCGGCGAGGGCCAGGTGGAAATACTCGCGTTGCAGATCGTCGAGGACGAATGCCGGGCGAAGGCCGCGGGGGAGTCGTCCCTGCACCCGCAGGAAGACGATGTCTGAAGCGGTGGCGCCATGCTCCCGTAGTCTCCCAAGGATGCGCTCGCGCAAGCCGCTTTCGGTCTCAACCCCGGTCACATCCACTTCCACATCGTGGATCGTCCGCTCATCCACGCGAATTTTCTCCATCGCGAGGAGGCCATGCTCGCCGATCTCTCCGAGCAAGGCGTAATGAGGACCGGCCTCCGAGAGATAGCGACCGGCGAGACATCCGGTGTAGGCCGCGCGCACGCGCCCCTGATCATCCGTGATCTCGGCGTAGTGGTGGTAATGGCCGAGGGCCGCGTAGGAGAAGCCTTGCGCAAGCAGCTCCGCGCGGGAGAACGGGGCGGTGAGGAGCTTCCCTTCCTCGAAGCGGTCGCGCCCGGTGTATTCGATCCACGAGCCGTGAAAGAGCAGCACGCTCATTGGAGCCGAAGGGCGCGGGATCGGAGCGCTCAACAGCCGTTCCTCCAGAGACACATTGCGCACGAACGCGCGCCCGGTGACCGTGACCTCCGGGTGCGCGGGATGCCGCACCGTCGTGAATTCGGCCGTTCGGAAGACGATGACGTTCTTCGGCCAGGGGCGCATGCCGCGCGCGCGCAGGACTTCGTCGGAGTAAAACGACGTGGGCGAGCAGAAGTCGTGATTGCCGGGAGCGATGAAGACGGGGATGGGATCGAGCGACGCGAAAGCCTCCAGGACGCGCGCGACGGTCTCGGCCGAGATCGTCTCGTCGTCCCAGAGATCGCCGGGGATGAACAGGGCTTCGACCTTGTGCTCGCGAGCGAGGCGGCAGGCTTTCCCCACCAGCTCCGTGATCTCTCGGCGGCGCTGCTCGCGCTTCTCCGGGGACCAGGCCAGTTGCGAGCCGGTCAATCGGGAGTCCAGATGGACATCGGAGAACTGTAGGAATCGAAGCGTCGTGACCATGTTCGCCTTCGCCGTCTCCGCGCCTTCGGAGGGAGCGCTCGGCTGGTCCGCCCGGGCGAGCGCCCCTCATTTCACGCTGATGTTGTAGGCCTTGATCTTGCTGTTGAGCGTCGTCGTGTTCATGCCGAGCAAGCGCGCGGCGCGACTCTGATTGCCGCCGGTGATCTCCAACGCGCGCCGGATGAGGCTGATCTCGAACTTGGCGACCTCATCATAGAAGGAGATGCCCTGCGCGATGGGGATCTCTCGCGCCAGATCATCCGCTCTCACGCGATGCAGGAACTCCTCGGCCGCGCGCGGATCGAGGATCTCGTCGGGCAAGCAGTCGAGCGTGATCCGATCGCCGCGGGCGATGATGACAGCGCGCTCGATGACGTTCTCCAGCTCGCGCACATTGCCCGGCCACGGATATTCCTCCAGGGCGCGCAGCACCTCCGGATCCAGCTCGGTCGAGATGTTCCGATGATTCTCGGCGTTGAATTTCCGGATGAAGTGCTGCACAAGGGGCAGGATGTCTTCCTTCCGCTCCCGCAGCGGCGGCAGATGAATCGTGATGACGTTGAGGCGATAGAAGAGGTCCTCACGGAAGCGGCCCTCGCTGACGGCTTTTTTGAGGTCAATATTGGTCGCCGCGATGATGCGCACGTCCACTCGCCGCGTCGTCGTGTCGCCGACGGGCGTGAACTCACGCTCCTGAATGACGCGCAGGAGCTTGGCTTGGATGTCGAGGCTGATGTTGCCGATCTCATCCAGGAAGATGCTGCCGCCGTCGGCGATCTCGAAGCGGCCTTTCTTGGCGGCGATGGCGCCGGTGAAGGCCCCTTTGACGTGGCCGAAGAGATCGCTCTCCAGGAGTTCCGAGGAGACGTTGCTGCAGTTGACGGCGACGAACTGTCCCGTCTCCGCACGTGGGCTCAGGAAGTGGATGGCGCGGGCGATCAGTTCCTTGCCCGTTCCCGATTCGCCCTGGATCAACACGGTCGAGCGCGTGGGCGCCACCTGCGCGACCAGATCGAGGACCTTTCGCATCTTCGGACTGCGCGCGATGATCTGGCGCAGGGCCGATCCTTGCCGCAGCGTCTGGCTCAGGATGCGGCGCTCCTCGTCCTTGCGACGACGGCGAATCCCAGCCTCGACCACCTGCACGATCTGATCGTTCTGAAACGGCTTGCGGATGCAGTTGAAGGCTCCCAGTTGCCAGGCGGCCATCGCCGTCTCAAAGGTCGCATAGGCCGTGATGATGACGACCACGGCCTCGGGGTCAATGCGCAGCAGCTCCTGCAGCGTCGCGATCCCCCCCATGCCGGGCATGGAGACGTCGAGCAAGACCAGATCATACGGACGCTCGCGGAATTTCTCCAACCCCTCTTCGCCCGTGCGCGCGGTGTCCACGCGATAGCCCTCGGCCGTGAGCAGGCTCTCGAGGACGTCGCGCATCACCTCTTCATCGTCAATGACCAGGATCGTCCCCTTGCGACCCATAGCGTTCTAAATGGTAGCACAAGGTGCGAGTCGAGCAGAATGGGCGTGTTCGGTGAGGGAACGGCGCGCGTCTTCCGGGGAGCTCAATCTCCAGCCGCCATGGCTCTTTCCGGAGTCTCGCCGAGGGCGCCTGAAGCGCGCCGGGCGTCCAGAGCGGGCAGCGCGATGGTGAACCGTGTGCCGCGACCGACCTGGCTCTCGACGAAAATGCGCCCGGCGTGTTCTTGGATGATGCCGTAACTGAGCGCCAAGCCCAAGCCGGTCCCCCGCCCCACGCCCTTGGTCGTGAAGAACGGATCGTAAATGCGAGCGATGTGTTCAGGCGGGATGCCCACTCCCGTATCCTCGACGTCCACGCACACCTGATCATCGCTCAGATACGCAGCCAACGTGAGCCGTCCGCCCTCGGGCATGGCGTCGCGCGCGTTCAAGATCAGGTTCATGAAGACCTGCTGCAACTTCGTCGCATCGCCGAGCACCGGCGGCAGCGCCTCGGCGTATCGTCGCACCACCTCGATGCGCGTATCGCGCAACTGGGGTTCCAGAAGCTGGAGCGTGTCGTCGAGGACTCTTCGGATGTCCAGCTCGCTCACCATCGGGCGCTCCATGCGCGCGAAGTTCAACAGGCTCTGGACGATCTGTGACGCGCGCAGCACCTGCGTTTCGATCTTCTCCAGGAGCGCGCGACGCGGATCGGTCGGGGGGAACTGCTTGAGGAGCATCTGCGTGTAGCTGGAGATCCCCGCCAGCGGCGTGTTCACCTCGTGCGCGACTCCGGCCGCCAGCAGGCCCAGCGAGGAGAGCTTCTCCCGTTGCTGCAGTTGCTCCTCAAGCCGCACGCGATGCGTCAGGTCTTCGAGGACAAGCAGTGATCCCGAGGGCCCGCCCGAGCGCATCCAAAGCGGGACGAGTGAGACGTTGAGAACGAGATCCCGGTCCTCACCCGCGCGCCAGCGGAACTTGTAGATGTTTCGCACCTCGGGCACGGCCCATCCGTGGGGATGCGTGACGTCGCGGAGCGCGCGGATGAGATCCGCATCCAGAAGCTCCTCGATCGAGCGATCGAGCGCCTGCGGGCGCGGGATACCCACGAGCGCTTCTGCCGCCGAGTTCCACATCGTGACGCGTCCCTCAGGGGTGAGGGCGATGATCCCCACATTGATGGATTCGATGACGCTCTCGTTGAACTCCTTGAGTTGGGCCAACTCGGCGGCGCGGCGGGCCTGCTCGCCGTAGAGGAGACTGTTCTCAATGGCAATGGCGAGGTACCCGGAGATGACGCGCAGGAGCCCGACATCCTCCGAGGTGAGCAGCGGCGCTTCCACAGGCCGACCGAGCGCCAGGATCGCGATCGGCCGATCGTGCGTCAGACAGGGGACGAAATACTGCAAATCATCCACGCCGCGCGCGAAGGTCTCCGGGAGCCAAGGGGTCACTTCCCGCGCGAGGACGCCAGTGCGGCCGCTCTCGGCCAGGACGATCCGCCCGAAATCCAAGGGCAGCTTCAGGTCCGCCGCCGACACGCCTCGGGAGAAGGCGAGGCGGTAGCCCACCGGCGTTCGCGCGTCCTCGATGAAGATGGCGATCTTCTCGACCGAGAAGATCCGCTGCAGGCGTTCCGCTGTTCGCTCCAGCAGGGCGTCCAGATCCGTCGTCGCCGAGATCGTGCGGATGAAGGCATCGAGGCTACGGCGGGCGCTATACCGTTCGCCGTAAAAGAGCCGATCCATGCGCTCCATGAGCCAGTTCTTGATCGGCGCGAAGAGCATGGCGATGGCGAGCACTCCGCCCACGGTGACCGCCTGAATGAACCAGGGCGGCGCATTCGGCACCAGCTCGGTGATGAGCGTCGCCCCTTTGCCCAGAAGGATCGCGTAGAGCGCGGCCACCGACGCCGTCGCGAGGAAATGGACGAAGCTGCGGCGCACGATCACATCCACGTCCATCAGCCGATACCGCACGATCGAGTAGCCGAACGAAAGCGGAATGAAGATGAGCGGGCCAATGGCCAGCGCTTCGACGACCGGAGAGACGTTCGGGGTGACGAAGTAGGTGTAGAGTTCGTAGGCCGTGAAGGGGAGGATGCTCACGCCGAGTCCCCAGACGATCCATTTCATCTGTTGCCGCAGCAGGGGGGTCTCGGCCTTGAGGAACGTGCGGACCAGAAGGCCGCCGCCCGCCAGGAAACAGCCGATGAATTGAATGAGCGCCGCTGCATCCAGGTGCGCGCGCACCCGCAGTACCGATTCGGTGCGAGGTCGCCAGCCGGCCGCCAACGCGATCTCCAGGGCCAGCAGGATCATGGCCGGCACGTAAATGGCCACCGTGACCACACGCCGCTGTCTCACAATCTGCCGTCGGAGCGGAAACAGCGCTGCGAAATGCAGAAAGAGTGGGGCCAGCAGCAGTAGTGCGGCATTATCGGCCAGGAAGATGATCCAATCCAATCGGTCGAGCGTCTCCGTGAAGCTGTAAAAATGGACGACGAAGGCCATCAGGCAGATCAGGTAGAAATGGCGCACATACGGAGCCCGCCCCTGCCTGAGCAGCACGTAGAGGCCGATCACCAGGTAGACGACGCCAATGGCCGCCAGATAGAGTCCTCGCCCGAGCTTCTGCGGCTTGGCCGCCAATTCGGCGATGTCCGCCACCCACGTCGAGCGATCCCCGTAGACGTTGGCGCGTTCGATGAGGTAGGAGATCGGCGCTCCGACACCCGCCGCTTCCAGATAGATCTGGACATCACTGGCGCGCGCGACGGCGTCAAAGGGGGAACCGCCACTCACGCTGATCCCCACCAGGCGATCGCCGCGGCGCACCCCCGCTCGTGCGGCCGGACCCTGGGGATCCACAATAGCCGCGACGACCCCCTGAGGAGAGTCCGCCCACGTCACTCCATCATATGGGATTTGAGGCCGCTTGAGACGAGAGTGGAGGTTGAGGGTCCCCAGCAGGACCAATGCGCCGGTCACAAGCAGGAGGAATATCGTTTGTCGGCTCAACCTCCTCGGCATCATCGCCAATATGCAAGCAAATCCCATTCCGCGAAATGCGCAGTGGAAGTAAGCGCTGAATTTTCAGCCCATTCCCTCAAGAGGGGGGATGTCGGAGCCTCGCCATACTTTCCATTTTTTCGGAAACTCCTTCCAGATTTTCGGAAGCCGTTGCCTCTCATGCCGCGACCAGAGCCGGAGGCCCAAAGCATCAGAAGCGCAAGGCGAGGCTCCCCCGAATCGAGCGGGGAGCGCGGACAAGGAGGAGCCCACTCCCTTCCGCGCGTGCGTTCTGAGGCCACGCGATCAGATTTCGCGCTTCAATGATGGCCTCCCAACGACCCGGCAAAAAGGCGACGCTCGGCAGTTCCTGAGCGATGACCAACGTCAGGCCAGGATCAAGAGAGGGCAAGTGAGGAAGGCCATCTTCCGATGGCTGCTCCCACACGAGAGCGGTCAAGATCGAGAGGACGTGAGAGGGGAGGCTATAGAACGGATCGGCATCCGTTGCACTCCATCCCCGCGCGGCGCGGAAGTGGGCCACCACGCGCGTGCGCGTACGGGCGAGTATGGCGTCCACGCGTCCGGCCAGGAGGTGAAAATCGCGAGGCGAGAGGGCGCCGACCGTCTTCTCGGAAGGCGACGACCGTTCAGCGCCGAAGGCATAGCCGACGGTCGCTCTCACCGAATCGCCAATCGGACAACTGTAGAGGAGGCGAAAGCCATGGCGTGATTCGATCCCTGCGGAGAAAACGCCGGCGCCGTGACCCGCTTGTCCCATCGCGCGGAGCATCCCATCACGTGGGCTCGCATTCTGAAAGATCGCAATCTCCAACTTGTGCTGCTCTCCGAGAGCGCGCTCCAGGCCCACTTGCCAGTGATATCCCCCATCCATTGGGCGGCCATCCGAGTGGAGGTGGGGCCAAGCGGGATAGGGCGCCGGGAGCGCGGGGCTTCCGCGCGTGAGATCGGTATGCGCTTCCTGGAGCGATGAGAAGTCGGCTTTGATCCGCGTGTGTTCGGTGGGAGCCCATCGCAGGCCGAGTCGGGGAAGGGTCTCCCAGGAGGCGAGCCCCTGCGCACGGGTTCGTTGCACGTCCAGGCCGTAGATGAGCGAGAGCATGGGGGCGACGTCCCATTGATCGGCGATCCGAAACGCCAATCGCCGCGTCTCATGTGGCCATTCCGGAGCCGCGCGCCACTCGATCGTGGCGATCGCAGCATTCAGACGATGGGACGTGAACGGCTGGGCCACGGCTTCCATCTCCCATCGTCCTGGATATCCTCTCCATCCCATTGTCTGCGCGGCGATGGCGAGCGCCAGTCGAGGGGATAGCTCTTGCGCGAGGGCGAGATTCATCGCGCCGCCCGAGGCCGCGCGCCTCCGATCTCCGCGGAGAGATCCACTGGTGATGATCACATGCCCGCGCCGCTGGCCATCGGCGAAGCCGACCGCGACCCGTTCTCCCATTTCGCCATTCTTGTTGAACCGCAGGACATGACGACGCGAGGCGCGAACGGCCCAGCGATAATCATCGCGATCCTGGCGGCGTTCGGCCAAAGTGTCCGTCCGCCGCAGCTCCAGGTCGAAGCTGAGGATGACCTGCGGCTTGATCTCGATGAGGCGGGCGACCGGGAGAAAGCCTCGCGCTTCGGCCCGCACGCGATATGGGCCGGGAGCCAGGTTCTTGACGAGATATTTGCCATCCGTTCCCGTGCGCAGCGTCTTCACCGGCTGATCCGACGTATTGGCCGGCAAGAGCCGCACGATCGCGCCGATGACCGGATTTCCCGCCTCGTCGAGGACGAAGCCCATAATCCCCCCTGAGGGACGAGGCAGCGAGGAGGCATTCGCGGACACGCTCAGAAGAACGAACACGCACACAACGGCCGGAAAGACGCGCGACGGTCTCATAATCCATCCCCCTTCTCGGAGCACTCCTCCGATGACAGGCTCGCGCGCCTGATCAGGTGGGGTCTTCGCGAAGACGACGCGCGGGCAGTGTCGAGCATTTCGGTCGGCCATCATAACCGATGAGATTGTGCCCGATGGCCCGAAGGCCTGTCAAGCGCGCGGGCTTTTCTGATCCCGCGCGTTTCTGCCCCCCCTCCGCGAGCGCCTGGCGCTTATTTCGTCGTCTCCGGCCATCGCGTTTGATAGTGGCACTCGGCACAGTAGGTGATGATTCGGCCGAAGAGCATCACGGCGAGCATCGCGTCCTTGCGATCGGCTTGGTTCTTCACCGACTGCGTATCGCGGGCGAGATTGCGGGAGATGTTGGCCAGATCGGCGTTCGTCTCCAATCTCGCGTACTCCTCGGCGAGTCGAATGAGCGCGGCCGCCTGTGCGCTCAGTTCTTGGAAATCCGCGTCGGTGAACTTCGCTTCGATCGCTCCGATGAAGATCTTATTGTGCAGAGCGCGATAGGCCTGTCCCATCTCGACCATGTTCTCCTTCTTCGAGCGTTGCGCCGGCGGATCCGCCCTCAGAGATGCGCGCCCCACGGGGATCCCGACAAGCATTCCGACCACGATCCACCCGACTGCCGTCCTCATGGCCGTCGCCTCCTCATGGTGTTCTCGGGGGTAGTGTAGCATATCCGCGAAGCGGCTTCCGCATAGGGGGGTTATGCGAGGATCGCGCGCGGGACTGGAATCACCCTTGCCAGAGCGAGCGAAATCGGGTATAAGGGACAACTTGAGTTTCGCGGCACTCTCGCGTGGAGGGAGAAGCATGGCATATACAATTGCAGAACCGTGCATCGGCACAAAGGACACGGCCTGCGTGGATGTCTGCCCAGTGGATTGCATTCACCCGGGGAAGAACGAGCCCGGATACGACATCGTCGAGCAGCTTTACATCAACCCTGAGGAATGCATTGACTGCGGCGCGTGCGTGCCGGCCTGCCCGGTCGAGGCGATCTTCCCGAACGACGAAGTTCCCGAGAAGTGGGCGTTCTACATCCAGAAGAATGCCGATTACTATGCCCTCTCGGCGGCCGAATTCCAAGCCAAGTGGAATTCGCCGAAGCCGGAGTGAGCCCGAGCGCATCACGAGCATCGGCGTCTGAGCGAGCGGAGGGGCCGTTTCCTCGGAGGTGCCCGTGAGGCCCTCTGCGGCGTCTTCTTGAGCGCGAGCGGATGCCGCGATGCTCCTTTTCGGCGTCAGAGAGGACGGAGTCCCAGAAGGGCCTCCAGCAGTCGAAGGGCATCGTGAGCCGTGATGATCCCATCGCAATTCACATCCGCTCTTGGTGTGGGTGGCGCTTTCCCCTGAAGGATACGCAGCACAAGCTGTAGGTCCTGCCGATCGAGGCGCCCGTCTCCATTCACGTCTCCTGAGTGTCTGCACGGCTGTACGCCAATGCGAAAGGGATTGCTCTCGGCCAGGGCGAAGCCCGCTTCATTGAAGGCGAGGACCGCAAGGCGCGCAGATTCGGTGGACACGTCGGGGACGATCCAGAGAAAGCTTCGCGTCTCGGCCGAGAGCCCGCTCGCGATCAGATCCGGGAGCGCGCCCGCGCGGGGGAAGAAGAGGAGATCGAAGGAGGTCGCCTGGGACGCGATCCAATGGATGACAATCGGCTGACCGGGACGAAAGGTCTCCCCCCCTCGGGGGAAACGCACCGTCGCCGTCGGATACGAGGGAGGGACGATCGTGGATTCTGCGGAATAGATCCAATCCCCCAGGCGCATCCCATCCCCATCGGCGGCATTCCCGGTCGCGTAAAAGGTGACGGGACCGACATCGCGCTCCGGCGCGCGCCAGGCGAAGGTCCATTGCGCGTGATCCGGTTGTCCGGCGAACGTACCGGCGCGCGTGTGTTGGACATACAAGCGTCCCGTAGGCCCTATGATGATCTGCGTGTGAAGGGGGTCCGTGAGCACGAATTCCCCGGCTGGCTCGAGCGTGTTCGTCGCGAGCGCCGTCAGTTGAAACCCCCAGCGGCGCTGCCCCGTGTGTTCGAGCCTCACTGTGATCGGCAGCGTCTGGCCCAATTCATACCGAGCCGGATGTTCGAGCCTCAATTCACCCGGTCCGCGATCGGTCTCTTCTCCGAACGAATCATGACATTCCGTGCAGGCGCTCTCGCCTGGAGCTCGCGTGAATCCGGGGGGTGGACCCGTTGAGAGCCCGAAGCCGAGAAGCCCCACCGCCATGATGAAGCCGAGGGCGAGGAGGCAAACACCGTATGCGCGCTTGCTCATCCCTAGTGCCCGAAATCCGCGGCTGATGCGCCCCCAGCTTCACCAGCAGTCGCTCAAGCTCGGATGATATCGAGAAGCTCGAACGCGCCGCCCAGGATCTCTCGCGAATCCACGAGGAACCATTTCTCCAGGATCGTCGCGTAGGTCGAGCGGAAGTCGATCGCGCGAGCGGAGAACTTCGGATCACCCAATCCGGGGTTCAAATCCTCCGCGCGCAGGCTCGGATGCTCGCCCACAATCCCCCCCTTGACGCGCGTCCCGATGAGGAATTGTGGTCCCACGGTCCCGTGGTCCGTACCGCCATTCCCGTTCTCGACGACCTTGCGGCCGAATTCCGACCAGGTCATCATGAGGACGCGGTCATCGAGTCCGAGCCGCACCAGATCGGTGTAGAAGACGGCCACCGCCTCCGAGAGGCGCGAGAGCAACGTGGCGTGCGGCGTCGCCTGCCCCTGATGCGTATCGAACCCTCCGATGCTCACATAGAGGATGCGCGTGCCGAGATTCGCGGCGAGAATCTGCGCCACCTGCTGCAGCGCGCGCGCCAAGGGGTTCTGCGAATTGTACGTGATGGCGGGATCGGCCGTGTAGCGTTGGATGCCGGACTGCAGCATCTGGACGCTCTCGTAGGTGTCGAGCGCGGCGAGCCGAATCTGTTCGCGCAGCACATGGTCCGAAGCCGTCTCCCGGTTCAACGCCAGAAACGCTTGCATCTTGTTCTGGTGATCGCCGGGCGGTTGCGTGCGGAACTGGTAGTTGGCCACGCTGCCCACGGCCGGGACGAGCACGTGCTCGGCGCGCAGCGTGAGCGGAAGGCGAGCGCCGGCCAAGGAGACGGCCAGCAGCGGGTTCTCCGCCGACGGAAAGGCGAGATCCAGATAGTCGCCGAGCCAGCCCGTGCGTTTGCGGCCTTCCGGATCGGCCGTGTGCCAGATGTCCTGCGAGGCGAAATGCGAGCGATTCGGGTTCGGATAGCCGACCGATTGGATGACCGCGACGCGGCCCTGTGCGTAGAGGTCCTGCAACGGTTGCAGGTTCGGGTGAAAGCCCACGAGCGTCCCCGCCGCGTCCGTCCCGATGGGCAGGACGTTCGCTTCCGGAATGGCGAGCGTGGGACGATACTGGCGATACAGAGAAGCCGCCGCGCCGCTCACGGGAATCACCGTGTTCAAGCCGTCGTTGCCGCCATCCATCTGGATGACGACGAGGATGCGATCCGCCGGGCTGAGCGCAGCCGCCTGCGTCAGGACGCTCTCGGAGGCCGCGCGCACGTGGCGCCAGAAGGCCTGCGAACCGAGGCCCACGCTCAGGACGGTCATCCCACTCTTTTTGATGAACTCGCGACGGGTCGTCTTGGTCATAGGCGCCTCCTCAGCTCAACTGGAAGTCCGGGACCGCGAGCATCAGATGGATCAGCCCGCGGATCTTCACGTTCACCAGATCGCTCTCGCGCACGCCCGTGCTCGGAGCCTGCAGATAAGTGATGAGCGCCTCTCGCGCGTCGGGCGATGGGGGGATCTGCCATAAGAGACGGGCGAGGAGATCCACAACGTCACCATAGCGCCGCTGTTGCATCGCCTCCTGAAGCCCCATCTGCGCGATGAGCCGCGTCACATCTATTCCTCCTTGGGCGACCGGAACCGCCAGAAGGTCATTGGCGAAGTTGAAGCGCGACAGAACCGACGTCGTCGAGATCCATGCCAGACCCTCTCGCCAGCCGCTCACATCCGGGGGGGCGAAGAGCTGCTGCCCCATCTGGATCATCCCGTTCCGTAGCAACCGCATCAGGTTCGAAGAGGACGAGAGGCCATCGGGTCGGCCCGTCGCGCGATCGAACGTGAGCAGGCGCACCAGGCTCACCACATACTCGGTCGGACTCTTGACGTGTGCGCGAAAGGCCCGCTCCGAGTAGAAGGCTTCGGAGACCAGATTCCCCGGCGTGAAGATCGTTCGTAACATGTTGCGAATGTTGAAGGGCTCCTCCCCATTGGCGCCGTCGAAGACGTCGGCCAACGCGTTGATGACCTCCGGCTCCGGATCCTCGTAGCCGAAGAACTTGAAGAGCCGGTAGCCGAGGAATCGCCCGACGGCGCTCTGCTTCTGCCCGGGATTCCGATGCCGGACGATGTTCTCGAAGATGAAATCGGCGTTCGTGCCACCGCGCTTGCCCAAGTGGTCGTACGGTCCGAAATCATGCCGCATCGGATCGAAGGCGAACACGCGCGGGAACGTGAAGCCCGTCGCCCGCGGGAACACACGCCATCCCGTCAGCGCGCGCGAGGCTTGCCGGATGTCGCGTTCCGTGTAGTTGGGGACCTTCGCCACGACGTCCTCGACACCCATCGAGAAGAGCTCGTGCAGCTCGCGCGCGTAGTTCTCGTTGCTGCCAACTTCGCTGTTCTTCTTCACGTTGAATTGGTTGTCGAGCCAATAGAGCATGGCCGGGTCCTTGCTCAGATACTCCAGCATGCGGCGGAAATTCCCCACGGGGAACGGATTCCCCGGCGCCGGCCTGAGCAGTTGCCCTGTGTCGGGATCGAAGTTGCCCCGGAAGTTCTCGTTCTGCAAGTAGATCTGCTGCCAGAACTCCAAGCCCGCGACCGAGGTCGCAAACAGCCCGTGCCAGAAGAGCACCATCTTCTCTTGAAGCGGGCGCGACGTCGTCACCATAGCGTGGAGCCACCACCGCGTCAGTTTGTCCAGGAAGTTGCCCCGCATTTGATCGAACTCGCTCTGCGGCAGATCCAGGGCAGCCAGGATCTCCGGATCGGGCGGAACATCGGGAAAGCGCTCGAAGTTCAAAAGGTCCTCGACCGTCGCCTGAAGACCCCGCGCGGCTGCGACATCCACCTCATCCGGATGAGCGGTGAATCCGGCCCGACGAAGAAGGTGGGCGATCTTGTCGTATTCGTCCAGCGGCATAACCCCCTCCTTGATCTGACCTCACCACATCCGTCTCGGAAAGACGGAGGACAAGCCGAGAAAGTTTGAAAACTTTTCGACCCGATCACCGAGCGCGCCACTCATGCCGAAGAGGGGACCTCGCCCGCTTCCAGCGACTCCCCTTGGCGCGCCTGGCTCGGTGCGCTCAAAATGGCCGTCTTCAGGGTCTTCGCGATGCGGAACTTCAAGACGGCTCGGGCCGGGATCTCAATCGGATCTCCCGTCTTCGGGTGCCGTCCTGTGCGCGCCTTCCGCTGCGAGAGGATGAGCTTCCCAATCCCCGGGAGAGAGAAGATCCCCGTAGTCTTCACCTGCTCGGCCGCCAGCGTCTCAAGCTCTTCCAAGATCCGGCGAGCCGTCGCCTTGCGCAGCTCGAACTTTTGCGCCAAATGCTCGGCCAGT
>BEHK01000038.1 GCA_002898775.1 bacterium HR08
CTGGCTCTTCGCCCAACTCTATGGAGTGCCGCGCGCGCGGGAGCGGATCGCCGCGGTGCTGGACCTTCTGGAGATCGCGCACCTGCGCGATGTGCGCACGGGGCGACTCTCCAGCGGCGAGATGACGCGCGTCAATCTCTGCAAGGCCCTGCTCAACGACCCCGAGTTGCTGCTGCTGGATGAACCGACGGCGAGTTTGGATCCGAACATCGCCGACAAAGTGCGCCGCCTCCTGCGTCAGATTCAGCGGGAACGGCGGATCGCCATGCTCTACACGTCGCACAATATGCGCGACATCGAGGAGGTGTGCGATCGCATCCTCTTCTTGCATCAGGGGCGCGTCATCGCTGAGGGATCGCCGCGCGAGATCCTCGAACACTTCCGCACGCGGACGCTGGAGGAGGTTTTCATCCGCATCGCTCGGAGCGGAGAGATTCTCGTCGGTCAGCGGGAACGATGAATCTTCGGCGCGTGGGCATTCTCGTGCTCCGATATGCCTTCGTCTATCGGCGAAGCGTCATCCGATTGGTGGAAGTGTGGTTCTGGCCCACGATGGAGCTGCTCCTGTGGGGATATGTCACCCTCTTCCTCCAACGCGTGGGGGAGGGCGCCGTGCCGCGTCTGGTCACGTTCCTGATCGGGGCGATGATCCTCTGGGACGTGCTCTATCGCGCGCAGCAGGGGATCACCCTCTCGTTCCTGGAGGACGTCTGGGTGCGCAATCTCCTCAACATCTTCTGCGCGCCCGTCCGCTTGAGCGAATACATTGCGGCGACGTTCCTCTTCGGGCTGGTGCGCGTCGGCGTGACGCTCATCTCGCTGACGGCACTCGCGTGGGGGCTCTATCGCTTCGATCTCTTCGAGATGGGGCTCGCTCTCATCCCCTTCATGATGAACTTGCTGGTCCTGGGCCTGGCCCTGGGCGTGATCACGACGGCGATCATCTTGCGCTTCGGGCAAGCTGCGGAAGCGCTGGCGTGGGCCGTGCCGTTCCTCCTGCAACCGTTCGCGGCCGTCTTCTATCCGGTGAGCGTCCTGCCGCCCGCCGTGCAAGTGATCGCGCGAGCGATCCCCTGCACGTACGTCTTCGAGGGCATGCGCGAGGTCCTGCGCACGGGGACCTTTCGCTGGGATTACTTCGGGTGGGCCCTCGGATTGAACGTCCTCTATCTGGGACTGGGCTTCTGGCTGCTCGCGCGCATGTTCGACCTGGCGCGCGAACGCGGCCTCCTGGGGCGACTGACCATGCAATGACCTCGAGCGATGGCCTCAGCGCTGAGGAGAATGGTACAATCATGCCGATGCGCCGAGGAGAGTGGACGACAGCGCGCCCCCATCCGCCGAGAGGCGTTCGGGAGGCGAGGGGATGGCGGCGAGCCTTGGGATTGGCGTTCCTTCTGCTGCTGGGCCTTCCCGAGGGAAGGCGCGGATCGGGTGATCATTCGGCCCTGGCGCTCGCGTCTTCCTCGCAAGCCACGTCGGCTCTGGATGTGCTGCACTATAAGGTCGAGGCGGATATGGACCCGGCCGAGTTCACGCTGTCGGCCCGTTCCCTGGTGACGCTGCGTGTGGGATCGGCCACGCGCTCGATCGTCTTGGAGCTGAACGGCTCGCTCATCGTCTCGCGCGTGCAGAATGCGGAGACCGGCGAAGCGCTCACGTTTCTGCAAGATCGGTTCGATCAGCTCAACGTGCGCGTGGATTTGGGGAAGGTCGTGGAGGCGGGGACGGCGCTCACGCTCCTCTTCGAGTACGCCGGTGCGCTGCGCGGGCCAGAGGGTGGCCCCGTACCGGATCGGCGGCTGGCCTATGTCGGTCCGGAAGGTGGCTATCTCTTCTATGCGGCGCGATGGCTTCCGTTTCATGATTACGCCGCCGATCGCGCGAGCTATGAGATCACGCTGCGCGTGCCGCACGGGATCGTGTTCGCCGGCTACAGCGAACAATCCGTCAGCCCGCAACCGGTCGTGGAGCGACCGGCGCCCGCTCCGGCGCGCGGATCGCGGCGCACGGCGGCTTCCGCCGAGGCGTCGTCGGCTCGGCCCGCTCGGATCGCCTATACGTTCGTCTCGACCCAACCGGTGCTGGCCGCGTCGTTCGCGTTCTCGAAATACATCACCAAAGAAGTGCGCACGCCGGGCGGCTTCACCGTCGAATTGTTCATGAAACCGGGCGATGAGGGGCGCCTGGAGACGCTCGCCGAGCCCATCGGGCGCATGCTCGAGGTCTATCACGCCCGCTTCGGCCCCTACGCGTTTGGCGATCGCCTGCGCGTCGCCGAAATTGATGATGACTCGCTGGAGTATTACGTCGGGCCTGGGACACTCTTCATCGCCCCGCGCGCGCTCGCCGAGGAGCGCTCGCTCGATCTCGGACGACTGGCGCGCGAGGTCGCATTCCAATGGTGGGGGCAAGCCGTCGCGCTGAAGAATTTCGACGACGCCTGGATCTCGCAGGGGCTGGCGCAATATAGCGCGCTGCTGTTTCGGGAAGTGACGGGACCGCGCGCCGCCTGGGAGCAGGCCGTCCGCGAAGTGCTCGAGCGCGCGCTCGCCTTCGAGTCGGCGACCTCGATCGCCCGCGCCCCGCGCGAGCTGTACGACCTCTCGCCGAGCTATCAGGCCATTGTCTACGACAAGGGCGCGTTCGTCTTCCGCATGCTCCGGCACGTGCTCGGCGAGGAGAAGTTCTTCACGCTGCTGCAGACCTTCTATCGAACCTATGCGGGCCAGAATGCGGGCATCGCGGACTTCGAGGAGATGGCGAGTCGAATCGCCGGGCGCAGCCTCCGCGGCTTCTTCGGCCTCTGGGTGGACTCGACCGGCGTGCCCGAGTTCCGCGTCGAGTACATGATTGTGCGCACCCGCGACGGGAAGTTCAAAGTGCGAGGGACCGTCAAGCAGACGCTCGAGCTCTTTGAGATGCCCGTGGAGCTGCTGCTGCGCGCCGAAGGCGATCGCACCGAGAAGATCACGCTCGCGATGAAGGGGACGGAGGCGAGTTTCGAGATCCCCTCCGAGGCGTTCCCGCGCGAGGTCGTCGTGGACCCGGAATTCCGGATCCTGCACCTCACCGATCAGCTCCGCATCGCTGTCGTCGTCCGGCGGGGGATCGAACATCTCAAGAATCGCGAGTATCCGGAAGCCGAGCAACAATTCCGGGCGGCTCTGGAGCTGGATGCGCTCAGCTCGTGGGCCCATTACAATCTGGGGCTGCTCTATTTCGAGCAGCGGAATTTCCAACGGGCCTTGGACGCCTTCACCGATGCGCTCAATGGGGACAAACGCCCATCGTGGGTGGTCGTCTGGAGCTATCTCTATCGCGGGAACTGCTACGATGCGCTTGGCGAGCGCGAGCGCGCCATCGCCGAATATCAGAAGGCGATGGAGACCAAGGACGATTACAACGGGGCCCAAGAGATGGCTCGTCAGTACCTGAACCATCCCTACGTTCCGACTCGCGCGCGCGCCAGCCGTTGAAGCGGCCGAGGCGCGCCGCGTGGGCGTCTTCTCCCGAACACACGGAGCGCGGGACAATGACCAATGGCCCGTGGGCCGGAGGGAAGCCGAGGAGGCGGAGCATGAGCTCTCGGTGGATCATGCGCCCATGCGCGGAGGATGTGGTTCGCATCTTGCACCAGGAGCTGGGCGTGCCGCGGGTGATCGCTCGGCTGCTCAGCGCGCGCGGCGTGACGACTCCGGATGAGGCGCGCCGATTTCTCGCCCCGCGCGTGGAGGACCTGCACGATCCCTACCGCATGGCCGGCATGCGCGAGGCGGTGGAGCGCATCGCGCGCGCGATCGCGCAGAGGGAGCTGATCGTCATCTACGGCGATTACGATGTGGATGGCGTGACCAGCCTCGTCCTCCTCAAGAAGACCCTCGAGCGATTGGGCGCGCGCGTCGCCTTCTATGTCCCCGAACGATTGCGCGAGGGATATGGGATGCACGTCGAGGCGATTGAAGCGCTCGCCGCCTCGGGCGGACGCTTGCTCATCAGCGTGGATTGCGGGATCCGCGCTCATGAGGTCGTCGAACGAGCCAGGGCGTTGGGGATGGAGACGATCGTGACCGATCATCATCTCCCCGAAGCAGCGCTCCCGCGCGCCGTCGCCGTGCTGAATCCGAAGCGTCCCGATTGCCCGTATCCCGAGAAGGATCTGGCGGGGGTGGGCGTCGCCTTGAAGCTCGCGCAGGCGCTCCTTCTGCGCGGCGGTCAGACGGAGATGCTCGCCTCGCTTCTTCCGCTGGCCGCTCTCGGCACGATTGCGGACCTGGCGCCGCTGACGGGGGAGAATCGAGTGATCGCGCGCCTCGGATTGGAGCGGCTCTGGGCCCCGGAGCAGGTGGGGCTTCGCGCCCTCGCTGAAGTGGCCGGGCTCGCCCCGGATCGCCCGGTGACGGGCGAGGATGTCGCGTTTCGCCTCGCCCCGCGCGTGAACGCCGCGGGCCGTTTGGGCACGGCTCGCCCGGCGATCGAACTGCTGCAGACTGAGGATCGGGAGATCGCGCGGCAGTTGGCCGCTCAACTCAACGAGCAGAATGCCCGTCGCCAGCGCCAGGAGCAGGCGATGCTCGCTGAAATCGAAGCGATGCTCGCCGAAGACCCGACGGTGCCAGAGGCCAAGATCCTGGTGCTCGCGCGCGAGGGGTGGCATCGCGGCATAATCGGTCTGGTCGCCTCGAAAGTCGTGGAACGATTCGCGCGACCGGCGATCGTCCTCGCTCTGGAGGGCGAATGGGCGCACGGATCGGGGCGGAGCATCCCCGCCTTTCATCTCCTGCGCGGATTGGAGGCGTGCGCCGATCTCTTCGAACGCTATGGCGGACATGCGCACGCGGCCGGACTCCTGATTCGGCGCGATCGCCTCGAAGACTTCCGACGACGAATCACGGCCGAGGCCGATCGCGCGCTCACGCCCGAAGACCTGAGGCCCACGTTCGTGCTCGATGCTCGGCTCGCCCTCTCGGAGGTGACCTTCGACCTCTGGCAGCACCTGCAGCGTCTTGAGCCTTTCGGTCCTGGGAATCCACGCCCCATCTTCCTCTTCGCCGATGTGCACGTGGAGGGCGAGCCTCGCGTCTTGAAGGAACGCCATCTCAAACTGCGCATTCGACAGGCGGGGCGGAGCCTGGACGCCGTCTGGTGGAACGGCGCGTCTTCGTTCGCCTCGCGCGTCGCGGGCGCGCGCTTCTGGCTGGCGGCGAGCATCGGCGAGTCGTTCGCCAATGGGCTGCTTCACATCCACCTGGTGATCAAAGATCTGTCGGAGACGCCCCCCGGAGGACACGATGCGATGGCGTGAGCCCACCTGGCCTCGGGTGACTCGCGCCCTGACCGTCGCGCTCTTCGTCGCGGTCAGCGCCACACTCCTGCTCTCCTCCCGTCAGCATCAGGGCCTCCTTGGGCGTCGGAGCCGGGAAGCCGCAGAGGCGCGCCTGAATGCGCGTCTGCTCTCGGTGAGAGAGAACATTCGTCATCTCCACACCCAGGAAGGCCGTCCCGTCTTCCTCCTCACGGCGGCGCGCGATGAGGCGTACGATGACGGGCATCACGAATTGAGCGAGGTGAGTCTGACGCTTTATGCCGCTGACGGGGCTGAACGCGCGCGCGTCACGGCCCGTCGCGCTGTCTCTTATCAAACGACCGGACTCATCATCTTCGCCACGGATGTCGTGGCGCAGACGCGCGAGGGTGTTCGCTTGCGCACCGATGAAGCGCGATACGATCATGCGGCGGAAGTCTTGCGCACGGAGCGACCGGTCATCCTCGAACACGCCGGAGGATGGGGGGAGAGTCAGGGGGCGGAGATTCGGCTGGGGCGCGATCGGCGAGATCTCGTCCGGCTGCGCGCGGTTCGCCTGACGATCGCGCCGGGGACATCGGAACAGGCGTGGACAGCTCGAGCAGATTCGGCCTCCTTCGAGACCGCCACGCTCACGTTCCGACTCGTCGGAACGGTCGTGATGAGGCGCGGTGCGGAGGAGCTGCGCGCCGAGCGGCTCGAGGGCTCCCTCGATAGCGAACATCGAATCCGGGAGGTCACGGCGGAAGGGGACGTCCGTCTCCGCTCTCGCGACGACGTGGCGAGCCGCGAGATCATGAGCCATCGTCTTGCGATCTCCTTCACGAGACGGCGCGATCTGGCGCGCGCGATCGCGCTGGGATCGGTCGTCGCGCGCGTGTGGCATCGGACCGAGGAATACGAATGGCACAGCCCTCGCCTGGAGATGGTCCTCGCCGAGCAACGAGGGAGGCTCATTCCTCAATCGGCATGGGCCGAAGGCGGACGCGTGAACGTCGTCATGCGGAGCACAGGGCCTGAGCGGGCGCTCGCGGAGCGACGCCTGGAGGCGAACCGCGTGGAGGCGATTTTCCGAACGGGGACCCGAGCGCTGCACCGCCTGCGCGCCTCGGGCGACGTCCGTCTGGAGATTCTCCCGACCGCTCCTGCGACGACGGCCGAGCGGAAGACGATCCTCGCGCGCCAGATCGAGGTGGAGTTCGCAGCCGAGCGCCTCCGGGCGACGACCGCTCGCGCCGAAGGGGACGTCCGTATGGAGATCGAGCCGATGGGAGCAGCCGCACGCCCGAAGCGCGTGCTGATGAGCCGCTCGCTACTCGCCCAATTCGATCCGGAGACGCAGGAGATCGCGCGCCTCCTTCACTCAGGGGGGGTTCGCTATCTGGAGGGAGAGCGGGGCGCGCGCAGTGAGCGAGCGAGCTACGACGCCGATTCCGGATGGATTCGCTTGCGCGGAGGCGAGCCGACCGTGTGGGATGCGCGCGGACGGACGCGCGCGGACGAGGTGGACGTGAATCCGCGAGAGCAGCGGAGCGTGGCTCGTGGTCGCGTGCTGACGACCGCTCTCCCCGGCGAGGCGGGCGCCCGCGCGCTCCCCTTCGCCGCGCGCGACGCGCCCATCTTCATCGCGGCCGATCACCTGGACGTTGATCATCGCGAACGCCGCGCGCGCTACACGGGCGCGGTGCGCGCTTGGCAACAGGACACCTACCTCACGGCGGACGAGCTGGAAGTGCGCGAGGCCGAGCGCACGCTCACGGCGCGCGGGCAGGTCCGCTCGTTCCTCTTCCGCGCGCGCCCGACGGGGACGACAGAGACGATCCCCATGGTCGTCTCGGCCGCCCGTCTGCTGTATCGCGAGGCCGAGCGGACGATCCTCTACGAAGGAGGCGCGCATCTGCGACGCGGCGCGCAAGACCTCAGGGCTGAATCGCTCACGATCTTCCTCAAACCGGGCATTGCGGAGATCGAGCGCGCTATCGCCGAGCGACATGTCACGCTCACCGATCCGGATCGCCGCGCGTATGCTGAGCGCGCCGTGTACGAAGCCGATGGAGAGCGGATCCGCCTTGAGGGCGCGCCCGCGCGCCTGGAGGATGAGCGCCACGGCGTGCGTCAAGAGGGGGCTCGATTGACTTTCCTCGGTGGGAGTGATACAGTTGTGGTCGAGGATGGCGAAGGGGCGCGCCGGGTG
The DNA here is from genome assembly GCA_002898775.1 of bacterium HR08. Taxonomy (GTDB): domain Bacteria; phylum Acidobacteriota; class Blastocatellia; order HR10; family HR10; genus HR10. Next base: position 7,500 of record BEHK01000038.1, read on the forward strand.
AGGACCGTGAGGACGATTCCGAGGGGGCAACCGTGAGCGCACTGATCACAGAGGCGAACGAGGCGGCACTCGGCCATGAGCCCTTGACCCGTCGCGCTCGGCTCCCGGTGGATGGAGCGGTCTTGCGCGCCTCCGGACTGACGAAATACTATCGGGGGCGCTGTGTCCTCACCGATGTCTCCCTCGATGTGCATCCGGGAGAGATCGTCGGCCTGCTCGGTCCCAACGGAGCGGGAAAGACGACGACCTTCCACCTGATCGTCGGGCTGGAGCGGCCCGATCGTGGCGCCGTCTTCCTCGACGGGCGCGAGATCACTTCCCTGCCCATGTATCTTCGAGCGCGGTGCGGTTTGGTCTACCTCCCGCAGGAGCCCTCGATCTTCCGCCGTTTGACGGTGGAGGAGAACATCCTCGCCATTTTGGAGCGACGGAAGATGAGCCGCGCCGAACGTCGGCGCCGACTCGAAGAGATCTTGGAGGAACTGGGGCTGGCCGCTGTGCGTCACGTCAAAGGCTACGCCCTCTCGGGGGGAGAGCGCCGGCGGACGGAGATCGCGCGCGCGCTCGTCATGGAGCCGCGTTTCCTGCTTCTGGACGAGCCCCTGACGGGGATCGATCCGCTGGCGGTCTTCGATCTGCAGCGCCTCATTCTCGGGTTGAAGGCGCGAGGGATCGGGATCCTCATCACGGATCACAATGTGCGGGAGATGCTGCGCATCACGGATCGCGCGTATCTCCTCAGCGAGGGGCGGATCTTTCGCGCCGGCACCCCGGAGACGCTGACGGAGGATCCGGAGGTGCGGCGCGTCTATTTGGGCGAACACTTCCGGCTCTGAGCTATGCCGTCGGTCAAGATCGCGCCGGGATTGACGCAGCGTCTGACGCTGACGCCGCAGCTCAAGCAGCGCATTGATCTGCTGGCCATGACCAAGCTGGAGCTGCTCACCCTCATTCGGCAAGAGCTGCGAGAGAATCCCGTGCTGGAGGAGGCGGTCGAGGTGGTCCCCTCGGCGGAGGCCGCGCTGCGCAACACTGAACGCGAAGCGCGTGAGGACGCTCACAGAGCGTCTGAACCGGCGGAGCTGGAACCGAAGCCGAGAGATCCGTTCGAGGAGGTGGATTTCGAGGATTTCTTCCAGAACTATCTCGATCCGGCTCCGCGCACGACGTGGGCGGAGCCTCCGCCGGAGGAGGAGGTCTCGCTTCTGGAGAAGCTGACGCCGAGCCGTCCGTCCCTGTATGAGGCGCTGTTGGAGCAACTCCGCGTGATGGCTCCTTCGGCGGATGAGGTGCGGCAAGCGGCGGAAGCGATCATCGGATGCCTGAACAGCGACGGATATTTGGAGGCGACGCTGGAGGAGATCAAAGCCCTCGGGGGATGGTCTGATGAGGTCGTCGAGCGCGCCCTCGCGCTCGTGCAGAGCTTGGATCCGCCGGGCATCGGCGCGCGCGATCTGCGCGAGTGCTTGCTGTTGCAGCTTCGCGCGCGGGGATGGGCGGATCGGCTGGCCGCGCGCCTGGTGCGCGATCATCTGTGGGATTTGCACCCGCATCGGCTCCCGGAGCTGGCCGAACGCCTCGGCCTCCCGCTGCAGACCCTGCGCGAAGAGATGGAGCTGATCCGACAATTGGATCCGCGTCCGGGGCGAAATCTCGGGGCCGCGCCGCCGGCGTACATTGTGCCCGAGGCGAGCATCGTGAAAGTGGACGATCGCTACGTCATCCTCTTCAACGAGGAGGGCCTGCCGCAACTGCGGATCAGTCCCTACTATCGGCGCCTCCTCAAGAGCGGACAGCTTCCGAAAGAGGCGCGGGATTTCGTGCGCGAGCGATTTCGCTCGGCCGTCGAGTTGTTGAGGAACATCGAGCATCGCCGTCGGGCGATCTACCGCGTGTGCGAGGCCATCGTCCGGCGACAGCGCGACTTCCTCGACTACGGCCCCGAATATCTGAAGCCGATGCTGCTCAAAGACATCGCGGCCGAGCTGGGCCTCTCGCTCTCGACCGTCAGCCGCATCGTGAGCAACAAGTACATTGATACCCCTCAGGGGCTCATCGAACTGCGGCGTTTCTTCACTGAGGGGGTGAGGAAGGAGAACGGGGAGCAGATCTCCACGCGCGTCCTCAAGTTGCGCCTTCAAAAGCTCATCGAGCAGGAGGATCCCCGAACCCCACTGACGGATGAGGATCTGGTGCGCTTGCTGGAGCGCGAGGGGATCCGGCTCTCGCGCCGCACGGTGACGAAGTATCGGAAGCAACTGGGGATCCCCAGCTCGCGAGATCGCTCGCTGCTCCACGCGGGGAGGGGAGGATGAATCTGGAACTCACAACGCGCAACGTGGAACTGACGCCCACGATTGAGAAGCGCCTTCGACGGGCACTGGAGAAGATCGGCCGCATCCTCGATGACGCGGCTAAGGTGCACGTCATCCTCGCTGCTGAGAAGCATCGGTTCTTGACGGAGATCATCGTCACCTGGCGGGATCATCAGTTCACGGGGATGGCCGAGACGGACGATCTCTACAGCTCGGTCACCGAGGCCATTGATCGCCTCCGGCGACAGACGCTCAAGCAGAAGGAGAAGTTCGCGGCGCGCCGGCGCGCGACGCGCAAGCTCGTGAAGACGCTGCCGGTGGAATCTCCGGCGCCGGAGGTGCGCATCGTGCGCGCGCCTCGATATTCGGTGAAGCCCTTGACGCCGGACGAGGCGGCCGAACTGCTCTTGAAATCCAATGATCACTTCCTCGTCTTCCGCAATGCGGAGACGGATCGGGTGGCCGTCCTCTACAAGCGCACCGATGGTCACCTCGGACTCATCGAACCCTGAGGGCGAGATGACCGTCCCCCTCACGCCCGAGATCACCGTCGCCGAGCTGCTCACCGGCGCGCCGGCCGATCTGGATCTGCGCGTGATCGTCGGAGTTGAGGGCATGACCAGGACGATCCGCTCGCCGCGCATTCAAAAGCTCGGGCTGGCGCTGGCCGGATTCACGCATTATGTGCACGCGGGGCGCATCCAAATCGTGGGGCAGAGCGAGGTGACCTTCCTGCACCATCTCGCACCGGGGGAGCGACGCCGCGCCATCGAGCGCCTCCCCTGGGAGGCGATCACGTGCGTCCTCGTGACCAAGGGGCTCACCCCCCCGCCGGAATTCCTCCAGGCGGCCGAGCGGCATCGCGTTCCGGTCCTGATCTGCTCGCGCCTCAGCTCGACCGCGATCCTGAAGCTCACGGAGTTTCTGCAGCGGACCCTCGCCCCTCGTCGGTGGATTCACGGCGTCCTGGTCGAGGTCTTCGGCATCGGGGTGTTGCTGCTCGGCGAATCCGGACTGGGCAAGAGCGAATGCGCGCTCGATCTCATTCAGCGGGGGCATCGGCTCGTCGCCGATGACGTCGTCGAGGTGCGCGCCATCGGATCGGATCGGTTGATCGGCTTGGCCCCGGAACGCGCGCGCGGGCACATGGAGATTCGGGGGCTCGGCATCCTCGACATCCGGGAACTGTTCGGCGTCGCGGCGCTCGCCGAAGAAGCCTCGGTGGATCTGGCCATCGCGTTCGAGCGCTGGGATCCGCAGCGAGAATACGACCATCTGGGTCTGCAGCAGGAGACGCTTCGCCTGCTGGACATCTCGATCCCTCTGATTCGCCTTCCCGTCACGTTCTGGCGCAATCTCACGACGCTCGTCGAGGTGGCCGTGCGCAATCATCTCCTGAAACGCCGAGGCATTGATGCGATGCGGCAGTTCGTGCGCGCGCACGATGCGCTGGTCGCCGGGGACGCCCTCGAATCCTCGTGACGCATGGCTTCCTCTTCCCCTCACATCCTCATCCTCACGGGCCTGAGCGGTTCGGGGAAGACCTCGGCGGTCAAAGCCTTCGAGGACCTCGGGTATTTCTGCGTGGACAATCTGCCGATTCACCTGATCCCCCCCTTCGTGGAATTGTGTCGCGCCAGTGCGGAGACGCTCCGTCGCGCCGTCATCGTCATTGACATTCGCGAGCGCCAGTTCCTCCCCGATTTCCCTCGCCTCTACGACGAGTTGCGGCGGCAAGGGACCAATGTGCGGATCATCTTCTTCGAGGCGAGCCCTGAGGTCCTGTTGCGCCGTTTCTCCGAGACGCGACGTCCACATCCGTTGGCCGATGCCGAGACGGACCTGCCCACGGCCATCGCCCGCGAACGGGAGGCGCTCCAGGAAATCCGCGCTCGCGCCGACCTCATCATTGACACGTCCGAGCACACGGTGCACACGCTGCGCCGCTACGTGATCGAACGTTTCGGCGCCGCCGACGCCCTGCTGGAGATGACGGTCACGCTCCTCAGCTTCGGGTTCAAGCATGGCGTTCCACCGGGATTGGACCTGCTCTTTGATGTCCGCTTCCTGCCGAACCCGCACTTTGTGCCCGAACTGCGCCCGCTCTCGGGACAAGATGCCCGCGTGGTCGAATTCATGCGCGCGCATCCGGATACGATGGAGACCATCGCGCACCTGGAGAATCTCCTCCGATTCCTCCTCCCGCGTTACCAGCGCGAGGGGCGAAGCTACGTGACGATCGGGATCGGCTGCACGGGAGGGCGCCACCGCTCGGTGATGATCGTCGAGGAGCTGGCGCGGGTGCTGCGGCGCGAGGGCTATAAGCTTCGCGTCACGCATCGGGATATGGACAAGCTCTGAGCGCGCCGCGGCTCTCGATGAGGACACGAGCCGACGCCCTGATGTACAATAAGAGAGCCCGAAGGGCATCTGAGATCGAGCGCACGCGTCGGGGAGGCGAGCGGTTCGCCGCTTCGCTGACGCCGGAGGAGGAGGGATGGGACTCATCGGAGGCGTCGTCATCACGCATGGGCAATTGGCCACCGAGTTGGTGAACGCCGCCGAGATGATCGTCGGCGAGATCAGCCACATCACGGCCGTCTCCATCGGTTGGCACGATGATGTGGAGGTCGCGCGCGAGACGATCCGTCGGGCTATCGAGCGGGTCAATAGCGGGCGCGGCGTGCTGTTGCTGACGGATATGTTCGGGGGAACGCCGACCAATATCGCGGCCACCTTCCTGGGCGTCGAGCCCGTGGAGATCGTCACCGGGGTCAATCTGCCCATGATCCTCAAGCTCGCCAATCAAGACCCGAACGATGATTTGCTCACGGTGGCGCGAAAGGTCAAAGAACAAGGGCAGAAGAACATCTCTCTAGCCAGCGAGATCCTGGCGCCCGCGAAGCGATAGCCGACGATGCAGCGGCGAACGGTGCAGGTGACTAACCGTCTGGGATTGCACGCGCGCGCGGCCGCCAAGCTCGTGCAGGTGGCCAATCGGTTTCAGAGCGCGATCACGCTCGCCCGCTCCGACACGGGACAGACGGCGGACGCCAAGAGCATCCTCGGCGTGCTGCTGCTCGCCGCCTCAGCGGGGACGCATCTGGATGTCACCACATCAGGAGAGGACGAGATGGAGGCGATCGAAGCCATCTGCCGGTTGATCGAGTCGAAATTCGGCGAGGAAGAGGGGAGACCGGGATCGTGACGGCGCCTTCGGAGATCGTGCTCCGCGGACTGGGGATCTCGTCGGGGATCGGATGGGGGCCGGCCGTGCACTCGCCCTGGCGTGGGCGAATGATCTTCCGCCGACGCCTCGCCCCTCAGGAGATCGAGTCCGAGGTGGCCCGCTTCCACAGGGCTGTGGGCATCGCGCGCGAGCAATTGCGCGTCCTGCGGCAGCGCATGGAGCACGCTCTGGGGAAAGAACACGCGTATATCCTGGACGCGCACGTGCTGATGCTGGAGGATGCGGGGATTCTCGGGGAGATTGAGACCCTCATCCGCACCAGCGCCGTCAACGCCGAATGGGCGGTGAAACTGGTCACCGATCGCATCCTGGCCATCTATGCGGAGATCAAGGACGATGATTTGCGCGAGCGTGGCAGCGACATCGAGGATGTGGCGAACCGATTGCTCAGGGTGCTCTCGGGAGACCGCTCCACCTGCGCCCTTCCCGAGGGCGCCGTTCTGGTGAGCGAGACGCTCCCGCCAAGCCTGCTTGGGGAACTCGATCCGCAGCGCATCGCGGGCCTGATCCTCGGCACAGGGGGATGGACGTCGCATGTGGCGATTCTCGCCCGTGGGTTGGGCATCCCGGCGGTATCGGGTCTTCGTGGGGCGCTCGCGCAGATCGAAGATCACGCGCTCGTCCTCGTGGACGGAACGCGAGGGCTCGTCCTCGTTCATCCCTCCCCGGACACCCTTCAGCGCTACGAGCGGCAGCGCCAGGAGCGCGAACGCCATTGGATCCGGTGGCAGGCGCGCGCCCCTCTCCCCACGACGACGCGCGACGGCGTCCCGATCACCATCCGCGCGAACATCGAGCGTCTCTCCGAATTGGATGAGATGCGCCGTTGTGGCGCACGCGGGATTGGCTTGCTCCGCACGGAATTCCTCTTTCTGCAGGCGGCTCCGGAGCTGCCCTCGGAAGAGATGCAACTGGAGGCGTATCGTCAGGCCGCTGAAGTGGCCGGACGCGAGGGGGTCGCCATTCGCACGGTGGATTGGGACGAAAATCAGATGGCCGCGCTCGGCACCCTTCACGCGCTGCGCGACCAGCAGACGGAGCTCGGGTCTTCGGAGCCGTGGCTCCCCGAGCGGAATCCGGCGCTCGGGCTCCGCGCCATTCGTTTCTCGCTGCGCGCGCCGGAGGTCCTCACAACACAATTGCGCGCTATCGTGCGGGCCGCCGCCTTCGGAAACCTGCGCATCGTCCTCCCCATGATCACGAGCCTGGAGGAAGTCGAGCAAGTCCGGCGCCTGTTGCAGATCACGTGCCGCGAACTGCGCGCAGAAGGGATCGCCGTCCCGGATCGTCTTCCCGTGGGCGTGATGATCGAGACGCCCGCCGCCGTATGGCTCGCCGATGAGCTGGCGGCCGCAGTGGATTTCCTCAGCCTGGGGACGAACGATCTCATCCAGTACATCCTGGCGGTGGATCGGGATAACGATCGCGTAGCCCAGCTCTATGATCCACTGCATCCGGCCGTGCTGCGCGCTTTGCGACACGTGGTTCAAGCCGCCGAGCGCGCAGGCCGCCCTCTTGAAGTCTGCGGCGAGATGGCCGCGCACCCGCTGCATGCGCTGACATTGCTCGGTTTGGGAGCCCGCATCCTGAGTATGCGCCCACGCGCCATCCCGCTCATCAAGGACTTCGTGCGAGCATGCGAGCTGACGCGCGTGCGCGAGGTCGTGGGCAAAGCGCTCGCCGCCTCACATCGTGCCGAAGTGCGCGAGCTGTTGCTCCGAAGCCTCCAAGAGCTCCGACTGGAGCTCCCCGACGAAGCGCTCCTGAATGGGAGCGCGTCCCCCATTGGCGAGGTCTCATAAAGCGTCCGCATGCTCACGCTCGTGGCGAACGGGTGCGCCGGCGCCTCCTCCGCCACGGACATCCGCCGAGCCCCCCCTCAGGGGAAAGTCGCGGGCTGGCCGTCCTCCACCCAACGGTCACACGCGGTCCCTCGGGTGACGAGAGGACCTGGAGCGCATCCGCGCCGATGCGGATCCGATCATGAACGGCTCACTCAACGAGGGCACACCCGCCGCCGTGATCGAAGCCGTGGCCGCAGCTCGTCCCATGGTCACGACGCCCATCGGCAGCACGCCCGATCTCATCCGCCACAAGGGGATCGGCCGATTGATTCCCCCCCGGAGGCGCTCGCCGACATGCTCCTCCGCCATCCTGAGGAAGCCGCGCGCACATTCGCTCTCGCTCACTTCACCGCCGAACGGCTCCCTCACCGCACGCGGGAGCCGTAGCTCGAGCTGCTTTCAGATGACCAGGTCCGAGCACTACCCCAGATCGCCTCCGGGGAGAGGTCCTGACCTTCGGCGTCCTCACGGATGTGGCGTGTGGCACTGCGTGCAGTTCATCTTGGCCTTCACGTTGTCCAGCCCCTTATCCCCGTGACACGTGAAGCAGGTCTCGATGGACTCCGGTGGGACATAGATGCTCTGGAATTGGCCATCAGCCCATTGATTCAACAGCTCCACGGCGCGAGCGGCGACATCACCCGTGAGCCTTCCGCAGCGCTCCTTGCGTTCGAGCGAGGAGGCGGTGAATCCCGAACGCTCGCACCACAGGGTCACCGAGACGTGACACAGGGGTGAGCCCGCGGCATTTTGTGGGAGCGGTCTGGTGTACTTCTGGACGAAGAACTCCCCCTTCTGCGCGTACTCATTGCTGATGTCCGTCGGCAAGAGCGCCTGCGTGTACCACCCCTGCAACTCATGGATGAGCCGATCAGCCGTTGGCTTATCGCACACAAGCTGAATAGCTGCACAGGCTCCAAGAAGCGCACCGCACGTTCCTCCCCATCCGACGACTCCTCCATGTCCCCAGATCATGAGCTCGGGCGGGATCATTGTATAGGGATACCCGACCGCCTCGCGCAATGGAAGGATGATCGCCCTGAAGGCACCATATGCGCAACCGTATCCCTTCTCCCAATAGCCCTCGTGCCCGAGCTTACGCACGTACTCGGGATCAATCTTCCGGTAAGGCCACGGCCAAGGCGGAAGATCCACCTGGGCGATCCCTTCCCTTCCGATGAGACTCATCCCGGCTGCACCGACAGCGACACAGCCGGCGCATTTGGTCGTCAACGTGAGGAACTCTTTTCGCGTCAGTCTCCTTCTCATCGCTCATCCCTCCGTGATGAGGTTAACACTTCCACTTTTCGCCTCGTGCAAGCGGTGTGCCATGAGGGAGGCATTGATTCTCCTGAAGTTAGACTGAGACCGCGTTGAAGAATTCAACAGAGGCGTTGAATTCCTCGACATGACTAAGCTCACAATGCGCTGAGACATGCCGCATGCGATCCCGGGCCCGCGTTGAAGAATTCAACAGACCGGATGCGAAGGGCCTGTTCCACGGATCAGAACGCGCGCATGTCCTTCAAACCGAAGGACTTCTCCCCTACCGGAGAGGACGTCGTGCGGCACATCAATTGCCCCATGGATGATGCGATGAACGAGATGCCCTTGAGAGAACCGATCGAGATCACCGGCCCTGGAGCTGGCCCGCCCTCCTCCGAGCGCGAGGGCGCTGCTCCGGCGCTTCAGTGCGTGTGGATGTGGGCGGGGATCGTAGATTACAAGCTCTGCGATCGCGACTACGAATGCGAGCAGTGCCCCTTTGACCGCGCTCTTCGAGAGCGGACGATGGAGACCGTCAGTGCGAAGAGAAGCCCACAATCTCACGGTGAGCGCACAGTGCTCCATGGCCTCTTCGCCCGAGAGGGCTTCCTCATGGCGGAGGCGCTCTTCTACCATCCGACGCATCTGTGGGCGCGCATCGAGCGGCGGGGAGACGTGCGAGTCGGATTGGATGATTTCGGGCAGAGACTCCTCGGGCGAATTTATCAGGTGAGCTTTCCGGAAGCAGGCGCGCGCGTGATCGCCGGGCACCCGCTGGGCACGCTGGCGCATCAGGCCGGTGAGATCGTTCTGTTCGCTCCTCTGACGGGTGTCATCCTTCAGCTCAACGAGCGGCTCAAGCGATACCCCTCCCTCATCAACCACGATCCGTATGGGGACGGATGGTTGCTGCTGCTGCGACCGGAACGCTTGCGGGAGAGTTTGAGGCACCTGCTCTATGGGGAGCAGGCGCGTTCCTGGTATGAGCGGGAGGTGTTGAAGCTGCACCGAGCGGTTCGCGCGGCCCTGCGCGCACTGGGAACGCCCTCGGAAATCCCGGTAGCCGGCTGCACGCTCCAAGACGGGGGCGTTCCCCTCGAAGGAGAGCGCACAGCGCATGAGACACTAACGCTGGCCGCGATAGGATCGCTCATGGAATGCCTTGGCCCCGCGCGATGGGAACAGGTGATCGCGCGGTTCTTACAACCCCGGGTCAAGCGCACGGTGAGTGCACCCCGGGGGAGATCTCCAAAAGGGAGGTGAACCATGGTCGCTCTATTCGTCATTCTCACGATCATCGGATTCATCCTCGTAGATTCCGTCGTCCAATGGGCCGAGGCCCGACAGGGACGGACCGCGAGGCTCCCGGCACTGCGTCCGACGCTCGCCTTTGAGACCACCTCCATCCCGGCCGGCCTCTTCCTGGACGAGGGGCATACGTGGGTGCGTCTGGAACCGAGCGGACGGACATTCATCGGCATGGATGAGTTCGCGCGTCGAGCCATCGGACGCGTGGATGCCGTGGAACTGCCGAAAGTCGGTGCCACGGTGCGGCGAGGTGATCCGCTCTTCGCCATCACGCAGGAGGGCCGACGGGCTGTCTTCCGCGCTCCGCTCGATGGGGTGGTGACCGCGGTCAATGAAACCCTCACGCGCCATCCGGAGGCAGGACGCCTGGATCCGTACGAGGATGGATGGGTCTGCACGCTGATGCCGAAGAACCTGGCGGCGCACTTACGCCACCTGTTCGTCGCCGAAGAAGCGCAGGCGTGGCTCCGGTGTGAGATTGAACGCTTCAAGGAGTTCCTCACGTGGCGACCAGTGCCGCCGGCGGCCCTCGGACATGTCTTGCAAGACGGCGGGCAGTGGACCGATGGCGTCCTGGAGGCTCTGGATGAAGCCAGCTGGGAGGAGTTCACCCGAACATTCCTGCGCAGCCCGCGCCCAGCCGAGAGATAAGGCGAGCGAGGCAGGGCGCGTTTTCGCAGGTGCGAATCATGCCTCTGGAAGCGGGTGATTTGCCCCACTCCCTCTCTCGCGCGCAGTCAGGGGGGGTGAGGGGGATCAGGCCGTCCTGCCGCAAATGCTTGATTGGATGGCTCTCGAGAACTGATGGCCGGAAGCCGCCCGTGCCCCGCGCGCGGAATGGGAATTGCATCGCTTCAAGATGGAGGACGCGTATGGTCAGTCAAAAGGGCCTCCTCTTTGACGCGACCTTGTGCATCGGATGCGGCGCCTGCTATGAGGCCTGTAAAGAGCGAAATCGGCTCCCCACGACGGCGACGCACTTTTTGGAGGACCGGCTCTCGGACCAAACCTACACAGTCGTGAAGAAGCGTGGGGGGCGATTCGTCCGTCAACTCTGCATGCACTGCGAGGTGCCGACGTGCGCGTCCGTTTGTCCGGTGGGCGCGTTGGAGAAGACGGCGCCTGGCCCGGTCATCTATCATGAAGAGCGGTGCATCGGGTGCCGCTACTGCATGTTGGCGTGTCCCTTCGGCATCCCGAAGTATGAGTGGCGGAAGATCCTGCCGCGTGTCCGAAAGTGTGACCTCTGCGCCGATCGCCTCGCGGCAGGGCGACCGACGGCTTGCGCTGAAGTCTGCCCCACAGGAGCGACGAAATTCGGCGATCGCCAGGAGTTGATTGAGGAGGCTCGCGCGCGACTCCGCGCTCATCCGCAGAAGTACGTGCCGAGGATTTACGGTCTGGAGGAAGTCGGTGGAACGTCGGTCCTGCTACTCTCGGATGTTCCATTCGAACGTCTGGGCTATCGAACGGATCTGCTCCGGGAGCCGCTGCCACTATTGACGTGGCAGGTCTTGCAGAAGATCCCCAATTTCGTCATCGTCGGGAGCGTTCTGCTCGGAGGCATCTGGTGGATCACGAATCGGCGCCAAGAGGTGCAACGCCGAGAGCGCGAGGAGCGAGACCGACGGCGGAGCTTCGAAGAATCGTCGCGCGATCTCCCGGAGCCACCGGGATCGTCCTCGACGTCCGACTTGATGGATTCGCCATGACGGCTCGACTCACAGGGAGATCCGGTTTCCTCGCGCGCCGCAACCGCTCGACAGATGCGGTCTGGCGAAGGAGGGAGGTATGAAGTGGAGCATTCGACGGCCCGGTTTTTGGCGGCTTGTGTTTCTGGTCATCTTGGGCGCCGGCCTCTACAGCACAATCGTACGGTTCACCGGAGGACTGGGGGCGAGTACGGCCTTGAGCGATGCTTTCCCCTGGGGTCTGTGGGTGGGCTTTGACGTCCTCTGTGGAGTCGCGCTGGCCGCTGGAGGATTCACCCTGAGCGCCGTCGTCTACATCTTCAACATCGAGCGATTTCGGCCGATCGTTCGGCCGACGATCCTCACGGCGTTTCTCGGCTACCTGCTCGTCATCGTGGCCTTGCTCTTCGATCTGGGGCGCCCCTATCGCATCTGGCACCCGCTGGTCATGTGGAATCCCCACTCGGTGATGTTCGAAGTGGCGTGGTGCGTCATGCTCTATACGACCGTGCTCGCGCTGGAATTCAGCCCAATGGTATTCGAACGCTTAAGGCTGGAGCGCCCGCTTCGGATCCTGCACGCGTTGACGGTGCCTTTGGTCATTCTCGGCGTCATCCTCTCGACGCTCCATCAATCCTCGCTCGGTTCGCTCTACCTGATCGTGCCGGAGAAGCTGCATCCGCTCTGGTACTCGCCGCTTCTGCCCATCTTCTTCTTCATCTCGGCCATCGCCCTCGGCTGCGCGATGACCATCTTCGAGTCGTTCCTGAGCTACCGGGCGTTTCGGAAGCGACTGGAGATTGCTCTGCTCGCCGATTTGGGCAAAGTGATCGTCGTCGCGCTGGCCGTGTATCTGGTGCTGAAGGTTCAGGACCTGGCCGGGCGCGGTGCTCTCGCTCAGGCCTTCGAGCCGACCTATGAAGCGCGGATGTTCCTAGCTGAGATGACGCTGGGTGTCATCGGTCCCATGCTGTTGCTGAGCGTGCGCCGCATTCGGACGGACCACTTTGGCCTGTTCGTCTCCGCCCTCTTAGTCGTCCTCGGCTTCATCATGAACCGGCTGAATGTGAGCATCACAGGGATGGAGGCGTCCTCTGGCGTCTCGTACTTTCCGAGCTGGACCGAGCTCTCGGTGACCTTCATGATCGTGGCGTTGGGTTTCGCACTCTTCGGATTGGCGGTGAAATACCTACCCATCTTTCCGGAGATGGAGCGGGAGGTCGCGCCCCCCCCGGCCGTCGCCGTTCTCCGAAGGCCATGGATGGGGACGACGCCTTTGGTCCTGACCCTCGGTGGAATCTTCTTCGTCGGCGCCCTCGGCTTGGCTTACAGCGGCCTGCTCCATCGTGAGCGGACGCTCGCCTCCTGGCCGCGCCTGGAAGAAGAAGAGCCCAATATCGCCGAGGGGCTAGAACGATTGAACATACCACCGGACGTCACGTTCCCGCAGGGGGAGGGGAGCCTGGGGCCGGTCACGTTCCGACATGCTTCGCACATTGACTGGGAGCGACCGGACTGCACCGTGTGTCATCGCGAGCCATTCCGCATCCTGAAGATCAAAGGGAGCGCTCCTTCGCCTCCGGCGCGCGACTGGCACGACGCACGGCATTGCGGACGGTGCCACGATGGGAAGACCTCCTTCAGCGCGCACGAGGAGTGCACGGCGTGTCATCAGCCGTGAACATGGGGATGGGAACATGAGAGGGTGGCGACGCTGGACATCGAGTGTGGGCGTGAAGTTGGCCCTCTGGCTCATCGCCAGCATGGCATTGGTCTTCTCCTTGCTCGGCTACCAGACCCTCCGGCTGCATAAGCGCGACCTGGAGCAGATGACCATCGCGAGCGCGGATCGTACGAGCGACGTCATCAAGCGGGGACTCCGCTACAGCATGCTGCAGAACCATCGCGATGAGATCTACCACACGCTCCTCACCATCGGCGCGCAGCCCGGGGTTCACAAGATCCGCATCTTCGACCAAGAGGGTCGGCTCAGCTTCTC
>BEHK01000039.1 GCA_002898775.1 bacterium HR08
CCGAGAGGCGCTCGCTCTCGATCAGCGTCCGCCTTCGGGCCGAGGATCGAACGCTCACCGAGGAGGAGATCGCCGCCATTCAGGCACGGCTGCTGGCCCATCTGCGGGACCGATTTCAGATCGAGCTGCGCGCCTGATCCCCCCGCGCGCCAAAAAAGGAGTTGCCAGGTCATGGCCGTCGGAGTAGAATACAGCTCAGCCGCGTGTCAATTGGAGGGACGATCGTGGCGGGATTGAGCGGTCTGGAAAAGTTCGCGCACCTGGAAGATAAGATCTATCGCGCGATCGAGCAGTTCAAGGCCTTGCGGCAAGAGAAGGAGGCTCTGGAGAAAGAAGTGGCCACCTTGCGACGAGAGATGAGCGCGCTGCTGGCGGAGAAGGATCGGCTGGAGGCTCAGGTGGAACGCTTGCTGACGGAACGCGACGCCATCAAGCTCAAGATCGAAGCGATGCTGGAAGCGCTCTCGGTCCTGGAACAGGAGATGGTGGATTCCCTGCGATGATGAGGAGCGAACCGGAGCCTATGGAGACGACGCGCACACAGACGGTGAAGGTCGAGATCTACAATCAAACGTACAACCTTCGTGCCGACGGCAACGCCGAATACATCCAGCAACTGGCCGCGTATGTGGATCGGCACATGCGCGAGATCGCGTCGAAGACCCTCACGGTGGATTCGCTCAAGGTCGCGATCCTGGCGGCGTTGCTGATCGCGGATGAGCTGCATCAGATGAAGCAGCGATACGAGCAGTTGGACGCTCAGTTGGCCCAACGCAGCGCGGAAGCGGGCGAGCTGCTCGACCAGGTGCTCAAGAGCTACCGATCCGGCGACCGTCGAACCGGCGAGACGTCGGACGCCGCCTCCGAACTTCGACATCCCTGACGGACCCCACCCCGAGTGACGGCGCGTGGGCCCGTCGGCCGAGGTGAAGGGATCATCTTCGCTCGGATGACCGGAGCTCCCGCCGAAGGATTCGCGCTTCCCTCACCGGATCGAGTATAATCTTGTGTCTCGATGCCACGAGCGACCACAGGGTGGGCGATCTCGTGAACATGAGCGGATATCGGGGCAATGGGGCCAAGTCGGGGGATCCGCCCGGCGGTCGGATCTCCGTGCGCCTCGTCCACCCGAGTTCCCGACCAAGGAGGGGGATGGCATGATCATGGATGATCTCTTCCGGGTGAAAGTCGGATTGGCCGAGATGCTCAAGGGGGGCGTCATCATGGACGTCACCAATGCCGAACAGGCTCGCATCGCGGAGGAAGCGGGGGCCGTCGCCGTGATGGCGCTCGAACGCGTGCCCGCGGACATCCGCGCTCAAGGAGGCGTGGCGCGCATGGCCTCGATCAAGCGGATTCGCGAGATCATGGAGGCGGTCTCCATCCCCGTGATGGCGAAAGTGCGCATCGGCCATTTCGTCGAAGCTCAAATCTTGCAGGAGCTGGGCGTGGACTTCATTGATGAGAGCGAAGTGCTGACGCCGGCCGACGAAGAGCACCACATTGACAAGCATCGGTTCAAAGTCCCCTTCGTCTGCGGAGCGCGCGATCTCGGGGAAGCGCTGCGCCGGATCGGCGAAGGCGCGGCCATGATCCGGACCAAAGGGGAGGCCGGCTCGGGGAACATCGTCGAAGCCGTTCGGCATCTGCGCAGCGTGATGGATGCCATCCGCCGCCTGACGGTCTTGCCCAAAGAGGAACTGATGGCCGAGAGCAAGCGTCTGGGGGCTCCGTATGAGCTGGTCCAGTGGGTCGCCGAGCATGGCCGCCTCCCGGTGCCGAACTTCGCCGCCGGAGGAATCGCCACGCCGGCCGATGCCGCGCTCTGCATGCAACTGGGCGCGGAAGCCGTCTTCGTCGGGTCCGGGATCTTCAAATCCGAAGACCCGGCGCGACGGGCGCGCGCGATCGTCAAGGCCGTGACCTACTACAATGACCCCAAGATGCTCCTGGAGGCGAGCGAAGAATTGGGCGAGCCGATGCGCGGCCTGGACGTGTCGCGGCTGGCTAAGGAAGAGCTTCTGCAAACGCGCGGGTGGTGAACGATGAAGATCGGCGTGCTCGCCGTTCAAGGAGACTTCGCCGCTCACGGGCGCGTCCTGCAGCAACTGGGCGTCCCCTGGTGCGAAGTTCGACATCCTGAGCAACTCTCGGAGATCTCGGGCTTGATCCTCCCCGGCGGCGAGAGCACGACGATGTTGAAGTTCCTCTTCGAAGAGGGGTTCCTCGAGCCGCTTCAGGACTTCGCCCGCCGTGGCGGCGCTTTCTTCGGGACGTGCGCGGGGGCGATCCTCTTGGCGCGCGAAGTCACCAATCCGCGCCAACCCTCGCTCGGGCTCTTGGACATCTCCGTGCAACGGAATGCCTACGGCCGTCAGATCAATAGCTTCGTGGATCGCGCGCTCAGCTCCGCTTTCGGTCCACCTCCGCTGGAGATGGTTTACATCCGCGCCCCGATCATCACGCGCGTTGGTCCCGGCGTCGACGTCCTCGCCGAGCATGGGGGACATCCCGTGCTCGTCGAGCAGGGGCGCTGTCTGGCAGCCACCTTCCATCCCGAACTGACCGAAGATCGGCGCGTCCACCAGCGATTCCTGCAGCTGGTCGAAGCAGCGTCCGCGCGATGACGGCGGCGCCATTTGACGCCAGCGAGCAGGGGAGGCTTCACGCTTCGTCTTGACAGCCTCGTGGGCGACCGCGATAATACGGCTCTTCGTATGCGCGAGAGCCGGTCCACCAATCCACGGCAGCGGCGCGTGCTGGCCGACGGCATCTACGATCGCCTCAAGGCCGAGATCATCACGGGCGCTTTGAAGCCCGGCCATTGTTTCTCGGAGACCGATCTCGCCCGGCGATTCCACGTCAGTCGCACGCCGATCCGCGAAGCGTGCGCGCTTCTGGAGAAGGAGGGGTTGCTGCAGGGCATCCCCTACAAAGGCTATTTCATCCCCCCCATCACGTTTGACGACCTGCAGCAGCTCTATCAGGTGCAGCTCATCGTCGAGAGCGCCTGCGCCGAACTGGCCGCGCGCGCCATCGCGGCCGACCATCTGCGCGCGCTCGAACAACTCTGCCAAACCTCGTACGCGTTCGAGGATCGGAAGAGTTACTTCGAGTTCATCCGCGCGAACTTCCGCTTCCATACGTTGATCGCCGAAGCGACGGGTAACGATCTGCTGCTCAGGATCGTGCTCGACGTCGAGAACAAGCTCCAACGCTTCTTCTATCAAACGATCGGCCTGGGCGCCTATGGCCCGCTTTTGGTCGAAGAGCACACGGCCATTGTTCAGGCCCTGCGCGAGGGCGATCCGCAGCGGGCTCGTCGCGCCATGGAGCGACATATTCAGAACACGAAAGAGCGAACCTCGAAGCTGTTTCTGAAGTGAGGACAGCACCGGGAGTGCATCACGACCGCGAGGAGGGGATGATGAGGAAGAGAAGGGGATGCCGCGCTGTGCTCGGGATGGGCCTTCTCGTCCTCGCTGTGCTTCTCCCAGATCCTCGAGCGGCGGCTCAGCCACCGGCTGCGCCGATCGAGCTCTGGGTGGACGCCTCGGAGGCACCGCGCAAGATCTTCCACGTGCGCTTGCAGATCCCCGCCTCGCCCGGCCCGCTCGTGCTCGTCTATCCGAAGTGGATCCCGGGCGAGCACGGACCGACCGGCCCGATTGCGAATCTCGCGGGGTTGAGCGTGCACGCTGGCGATCGCGAGCTCTCCTGGCGGCGCGATCCGCGCGATATGTTCGCCTTCCATGTGGACGTCCCCGCGGGCGTCTCTCACCTGGACGTGACGTTCGACTATCTGGCGCCGACGGCGCCCGGCGGCTTCAGCACGAACCCCTCGGCGAAGCTGGCCGTCATAGATTGGCACCTGTTCCTCCTCTATCCCAAGGGGAGTGACATCGAGCGAACGCTCGTTCGCCCGAGGCTCCGCCTGCCCGCAGGCTGGTCGTGGGGTGGAGCGCTGTCGGCACAAGCCGCGCGTCAGAATGAGATCGCCTTCGACCCCATCCCCCTCTTTCTGCTGATTGACACGCCCATCGTCATCGGCGCGCACTATCGGCGGATTGAGTTGGCGGGACCGACCGACGGGCTCCCTCCGCATGCGATGGACATGGTCGCCGATAGCGAATGGGCGCTCGACATCCCGGCGTCGCGCCTGGCCGCCTATCGGCGGCTCGTTCGAGAAGCCCGAGCGCTCTTCGGCGCCATGCATTATCCGCGCTACCATTTCCTCGTGTCGCTCAGCGATCACATCAGCCCCTTCGGCCTGGAACACCACCAGACGTCGAACAACCAGGTTCCCGAACGATTCTTCGTGGACGACCAGGTGCATCGGCGATTGGCCGATCTGCTGCCCCACGAATTCGTGCACGCGTGGTGCGGCAAGACGGTGCGCCCGCAGGGCCTGGTGACGACCGACTATCAGCAAGAGATGCTCACCGACATGCTCTGGATCTATGAGGGGCTGACGCAATACTACGGTCTCGTGCTCGCTGTGCGAAGCGGCCTGCTCTCGATGGAAGAGGGACGCCAAGTGCTGGCGGCCTACGCCGATGGATTGAATCATCAAACGGGGCGCCTCTGGCGACCGCTGCAAGACACGGCGACGGCAGCGCAGATCCTCTACACGGCTCCGGCGGAGTGGACGAACTGGCGGCGCGGCGTGGACTTCTATCCCGAAGGTGCGCTGCTGTGGCTGGAGGCCGATGTGCTCATTCGCCGGATGACGGAGGGACGACGCACGCTCGACGACTTCGCGCGAGAATTCTTCGGCTCCGGCATTGGACCGGGCGGGCACCCCACGCGATCCGAAGATCGCGTGGGGACCCCGGGCGGTCGGATCTTCGTGAGGCCGTACACGGCCGAAGATCTCTACGCCGCGCTCCAGAAGATCGTCCCGTATGACTGGAAGGGCTTCTTCGCCTCTCGACTCAGCGAGAAGCGCCCACAGGCCCCGATGGCCGGCCTTCTCGAAGGGGGATGGATGTTGAGCTACACGGAGGAGTCCAATCCCTTCGCGCTCCCGCTCTCGGGGGAAGGACTTCCGCTTCCCTCCTCGCTGGGTCTGGCCGTGAAAGAAGATGGGCGCATCCTCGACGTCGGCTATGGGACGCCGGCCTATCGGAGCGGCCTCGGACCCGGGATGAAGATCGTCGCCGTGAACGGACGACGATTCAGCAAGGACGTCTTCCTGCGCGCGCTCGCAGCGGCGCGCGACGGTCGCCCGATCCAGCTCCTGGTGGAAAACGACGAGTTCTTCACCACGCACGAACTGCTGTACCCCGAAGGGGTGCGATTTCCGCAGTTGGCGAGGGACGAGAAGAAGCCCGACATACTGTCGCAGATTCTGGCACCGCGCGCCGCCGAGCGATGATAGCGCGAGGGCGAAGATGAGCGACGAGGTCCGAAAAGAAGCCTTTCCCATCGCTTCGCCGTCAGAGGTTCCTTCAGCGAACGCGAGGGGCATGGTCGGGCTCCTGGCGTGGCTTCGATGCGCTTCGACCGAGCAGCGCCGCGCGCTCGTGGCCGCATGCTTGGGGTGGATGCTCGACAGCATGGACATCATGCTCTACGCAATGGTTCTCGCCCATCTGATGCGCGACTTGCAGATGAGCGCCTCGACGGCGGGCTGGCTCGGATCGCTCACGCTGCTCTCCTCGGCGGTCGGAGGCGTGCTCTTCGGCCTGCTGGCCGATCGCGTGGGGCGAACGAAGGCGCTCATGGCGAGCATCCTCATCTATTCGGTCTTCACCGCCGCGTGTGGTCTGGCGCAGACCATCACTCAGCTCGCGTTGTTTCGCGTTCTTCTCGGCCTGGGCATGGGGGGAGAATGGGCGACGGGAGCCGCGCTCGTCTCGGAGACCTGGCCCCCTGAGCATCGCGGTAAAGCCCTGGGGATCGTCCAAAGCTCCTGGGCCGTCGGCTACGCGCTCGCCGCGGCTATCACGGCGCTCATCCTGCCGCGCTATGGATGGCGAGCCGTCTTCTTCGTCGGCGTCCTCCCCGCGCTCTTGACCTTCTGGATTCGGCGCTCAGTCGAAGAGCCCGCGTTGTGGAAGACCGCGCATCAAGAGCGGGCGCGTTCGGCTCGCTCGGCGCCCGGAATCGCGGAACTGTTCCGCCGGCCGTTCGTCCGCCACACGTTCACGACGACGCTCATGAACACCAGCTCCATGTTCGCTTGGTGGGGCTTGTTCACGTGGATCCCGGCTTATCTGACGCTGCCGCCTGAGCACGGGGGGGCGGGCTTGAGCATCCTGCAAACCTCCACCTGGGTGATCCTCATGCAGGTCGGCATGTGGCTCGGTTATGTGACCTTCGGATTCATCAGCGATGGGGTGGGGAGGCGACCGACGTATCTCGCGTACTTTCTCATCGCAGCGGCCTTGGTCCCCATCTACGGGAGCGCGCGGCATCCGATACTGTTGCTCCTCCTTGGTCCGATCGTCGCCTTCTTCGGGACGGGGTACTTCAGCGGCTTCGGGGCGATCACCGCCGAACTCTTCCCGACGCGCATTCGAGCCACGGCGCAGGGCTTCACATACAACTTCGGACGGGGCGTGAGCGCGCTCGCCCCGTTCGCCGTCGGCCATTATGCCGAAGCGCACGGCCTGGGCGTCGCCTTCTCACTGACGACGATCGCGTTCCTGATCGCCGCCGCCTTCGCCCTCGCCCTCCCCGAAACCAAAGGCCGAGCGCTCGAATGAGACCGCTCTCGCCGAAGCGCCCGTGGCGGAGGGCGAGGGAACCCCTCGGCTTCCCCGGTCCTTGAAAGGCGCGGATTCGCCGCGCCACCGACTTCCGGGCATGGCGCGAACCCCATCCGAACGCCCCCGAGGCCGTCCTTCCGGCCAGGAAAAACCCCTCTTGACAGGGCGACCGATTTTCATAGAATAGAGGACCGTGTTGTATACAGTGCGAATACAATTACGGCGATGGGAAAACCGGGCATCAGGAGGATCGCCATGAGGAACCAGATCCAAGGAGGATGGATCGTTGCCGCCGTCGTGCTCGCCGTCGCCCTCGGGCCGATCCGCGCTCAGGGCGAGTTGGCGACGCTCAGGGGCAAAGTGACCGACGAGACGGGAGCGGTGATCTCCGGGGCCGTCGTCACGGCGACGAACGTCGAGACGGGATTTCGACGGACGGCCCGCACATCGGACTCCGGGGATTATTGGCTTCCGGCGCTTCCCCCCGGGACATATGAGCTGACGGTCGAAGCGAGTGGCTTCGCCCGTCAAGTCCGGAGGGGGATCGTCCTCGCGATCCGACAAGAGGCGACGATCGACATCGCGCTGAAAGTCGCGGGGATCGAAGAGACGGTCGTCGTCACGGCAGAGGCCCCGATTGTGGAGACGTCGAAATCTGAGGTCACCACAGGCGTGAGCGAGCAGATGATTCGCGACCTGCCGGTTAACACGCGCCGCTGGCTCGATCTGGGATTGCTCACCCCGGGGGTGAGTCAGGACAACATTCGAGGATTCTACTACAACAACCTCAACATCGGTGGAGGGTCTCGCTGGTGGGCGAACGGCTTCGTCGTGGATGGCGTCACCAACACGTGGGCCGAGATGGGCGAGCCGCGTCAGAATTTCCCGCAGGATGCCATTCGCGAGTTCAAGGTCAACACGATGCAGTTCAAGGCCGAATACGGGCTGGCCAGCGGAGGCCTCCTGACAGCCATCACGAAGTCGGGGACGAACGAGCTGCACGGGAGCGCGTTCCTCTTCTTCCGGGACAAGGTCCTCAACGCGCGCAACTTCTTCGAGAAAACGAGACCCAACTACCGGCGTTATCAATATGGGGGGAGCTTAGGCGGACCGATCGTGAAGGACAAGACGCATTTCTTCGGCTCCATCGAGCGGACGGATGAGAATCGCTTCTTCACCGTCTTCACCGGGGGGCTCTATCCGCAGGAGGAGGGGACTTTCCTGAGCGATCAATGGCGGACGATGTTCGTCGTGCGCGTGGATCATCAATTCAACGAGAGCCATAAGCTCTTCGCCCGATATGCGCAGGAGGACGAGTATCGGCCGTTTCTGACGGCTGGGGGGATCAACGCGCGAAGTGCGGGCTTTGGCTTCGCCGTTCCCCGTCGGGCACCGGTCATTGGATGGACGTGGACGATCTCGCCGCGAGCGCTGAACGACTTCCGCTTTCAATATGCCTTCGCCAAATACATCGTCTCCCCGGCCGACACGGGGAAGCGCGGCCATTCGTTCGATCCGGGCGACTTCCCTCAGAAGCGCTTCGACGACTGCGCGCAGATCATCGTGCGTCCCAGCCTGGTCACCGGCAATTGTAACTCGCAGATGGGACCGGAGAAGCGATGGCAGTTCGTGAACAACTTCTCCTACCACATTCCGAACCGATACGGGAAGCACGAGATCAAAACCGGCGTGGATTACAACTGGATCGATTTCGCCGCCGACATCTTCATCAACGTGAAGGGGACCTATTCCTTCGCCACGGATAAGCCGTATAACCCCGCGGACCCGACGACCTACCCGTATCTCTTCACCATGCAGTTTCCGGCTTACACGCGGAAGCCGGTGACGCACTTCTCCGCCTACGTTCAGGACGATTGGTCGCCGATCCCCTATCTCACGTTCAACCTCGGGCTGCGGTACGACGTGCAACTGGGCTCGTTCAACGAGGACATCGACAAGATCCGGTTCCCCATTCCGGTGCCGTACGTCACCTCCAAGGGGCGCGGAGATCACAACAACTTCGGGCCTCGATTCGGCTTCGCGTGGGATCCGACGCGGAAGGGCAAGGCTGTGATCCGCGGCGGCTACGGGATCTACTACGAGAACGTTCGGACGCTCACGAACTTCGCCGAGCGCTGGTGGCCGCAGCAGAAGTTGATCATCATCTCCAATCCGGCGTATCCGGATCCTTTCCAGGGGCGGAGTCCAGAGGAGTTCATCTCCAAAGCGCCGCCGAACATCACCGTCTTGGCCAACGAGAGCGTCAATCCGTACTCCGAGCAGTACAACCTCGGGCTCAGCCTGCAACTGACGCCGAATTTGGCCGTCACCGTGGACGGCGTCTATCACCTCGGGCTCAAGCAGTGGCGCGCCATAGATGCGAACTATTTCCCCAGCCCGACCGTACGGGTGCGCCCCAATCCCAACTTCGGGCGCGTGACGCGACGGGAGACGGCGGCGAAGTCCCACTACAAGGCGCTCTACGTCAAAGTGGAGAAGCGCTTCAGCCGGAGCTTCACCTTCCTGAGCCATTACACGTTGGCCAAGGGGGAGGACAATCTGCATGATGGACTCCCGCCGGATCAATTTCGGCTGAGTGACGAATGGGGGCCGAGCCCGACCGATCGCCGTCATGCGTTCGTCTTCAGCGGCCTGTGGCAACTGCCGTACGGGTTCACGCTGGGGGCGATCGTGCAGCTTCGTTCCAGTCTGCCGTTCGAGATCACGGCCGGGACGGATCTCAACGGCGACGGCGTGGCGGGCGATCGCCCGGTGGGAATCACCCGGAATATGGGCTGCCGGGCCATGAACCTGCAGGCGCTCAACGCGTATCGGCAGGCGAATCGGCTCGCCCCGGTGAGCGAAGCAGACATTCTCTGTCCGGGCTATGCGAACGTGGACTTCCGGTTGACGAAGGCATTCCCCTTTAAGGAGGCCACGCGCTTGGAGGTGATCTTCCAATCCTTCAACCTCTTCAATCGGGTCAACTTCAATCCGCCAGCAGGGAACCTGCGCTCTGGGCTCTTCGGCCGTCCCACGACGGCGCTGGATGCGCGCCAGCTCGAGCTGGCGCTGCGGTTCAGCTTCTGAGCGGGCTCGGCTCTCACGGGAGAGGGGCGATGAATCCCGAGTGCGGCGGCATGTCCATGAGGGATTTCACCGCCCTCTCCCGCGAGTGACGTTCTCCGTTTCGCAACGGCATCCTGGAGGGACGAACGATGGGGAAGCAGGCTCGATGTTTGGCGGTGCTGGGGGGATCGGCCGTGCTCATGCTCACCCTCTCGATCCCGGCACACGCGCAGCAGCGGCTTTCGAGTCTCGCGCAGGTGTTCTCGAAAGGATACCTGCTCCAAGATCGCAACGATGACGGCGTCGTTGACTTCGTCGCGCTGGCGATCATCGCTCCTGGCGAGGCCACAGCGGCTGACGCGGCCATCCTCGCGGACATCGGCGCGCGCCTGGGATTCGAGACCATGGGGCTGGAGGTGCCCTTGGTTTTCACGGATTCGGATCCCGCGCTTCCGAAAGCCTCTTATGTTCTCCTGATCGGGAGCAAGAATCGGTGGGTCCAACGGCTCGCCAGCGAAGGGCGGCTGGATCTGGCGACGCTCGGCCCCGGGGAGGGGATGATCGCGCTCGTTCCCTCCGCGCTTGAGGGGAGAGATGCACTCGTCATTGTGGGGCGCGACGACGATGGCCTTCGAGAGGCCGGTCACGTCTTCGCCGCACGGATGCCGTACCTCTGGCGCGTGGGGAGGGAGACGGTGAAACAGATCGAGGAAGAGGCGGTGGCGTTCTTCGAGAGGAATGGCCTGGGACGCCCATCGGTAGCCGCGCGCGTCATCACGGTGCGACGGGGAGCGGAGGAGATCGCCTCGGTCCTCCTTGACGTGTCGTTCGGTCGCGCGACCGAAGTGGCGCAGGCCGCCGAACGGCTTCGGGAGCTGGCGGCAGCGCATGAACGGCATCAGCGTGAGGACGTGCTCAATTACGCGAGTGTCGCCCGGCTGATCTTCGAGCTCCGGGCGGGAGCCGAAGCGCGCCGCGTGGAGGTTCCAAGGAGTGGGACGCCGAAGAGGGATCCGCTCCCCCTCGTCCGTGAGAGTCGGGAACCTGCTCGAGAGTTGAGCCTGGCCAACATCTACTCCACAGAGGGACTCCTGAAGGGATCGCCGACCGAACTCATCCCGAACCGCGTGGAGACGACGATCCTCGTCGGACCGGATCGGGAGGCGGTGTGGGCGGCGGAGATCGCCGCGCGCCTCGGCTTGGAATCCACGGGCGTGAAACTTCCCCTCGCCAAATCGGCCGATGAGGTCAAGGACGAAAAGAGCGAGGTGAATCCGATCCTGGTTGGGAGAGAGAACCCCTTGGTGCGCGCGCTGGTCGAGAAGGGGAAGCTCGCGAATCTCGCCGAGCTGAAGCCGCATCAGGGACTGGTCGAGGTCGTCCACGAAGCGTTCGAGGAGTCCCCGGCCCTCGTCGTCGCGGGCGCCGACGAGGCGGGGGCGCGAGAAGCGGCGCGATATCTCGCGGCCCGCGTCCCGTATCTGTGGGAGCCGAAGAAGGGGCGGCTGAGCCTCGGCATGATTGAGGACGAAGCGCGACGGTTCTTCGCCGCGCGCTCCGGCGCCGGACAAGCAGCCACGGCGCTTTACAAGCTGGATCGGCTCATCGCCTCGGAGCTGGCGGGGAAAGATGTGGAATCGGTCACGGTGAACGTCTACGTGGAGAACGCCGAGGACGGGTTCGCCCGCTTCGTGGAAGACTACGTTCGCCCCAAACTCAAAGCCGAACGCGTGCAGATCGCGACGACCAATATTGATCTCTTCCATGCGAAGCCGATTCTGGATGAATCGTGGGAGATCCCGTGGGAGGTTCGCGACGTCTGGGAGGTGCTGCGCTCCCGCGTCTTCCCGCGCGTGAAGAAGGGCTCGCGCGTGGAGATCGAGATTCGGGTGAGCGAGGCTCCGGATGTTCGGCGCGAGTTGGAGCGCGCCATTCGCGCGGAGCTGCGGAAGCGAGGGGTCGCCGAGGAGCGGATCACTGTCCGCGTGCTCTCCGCCTACAAACAGGGCTTCAGCTGGATCACGGACGTGGTGCTCCCCGCGATTCGAGAGAAGCGCGGGGAGATCGCGAAGATCCTCATCCGGTTCGCCCCGCTGGAGCAGGAGAAGGAGCACCCGGAACTCCGATGGCAGACCATCTTCTCGCCGATCCGATGGCTGCAGGAGCTGTATCCCATAGATGAAGTGCTCGCGCGAGAGCTGAACCTCCCCGTAGAGGCGATCGTCTTCGAGAAAGCAGCGTCGTCGAAGCGCCCCATCTATCACCTCGACGTCTTCGACCGAGCGGGGCGCCTTCTCTATCAAGGCGACTTCGATCCGAAGTTCGTGATCCAACCGCTCTTCCGCCAGTTCCCCGATTATGAATCGGTGCGGGTGACGACGGGATGGATCGCGGCGGATGTGGACGGCGAGCGCGTCGTGGACGAGCGCATCGTCACGGATCCGGAGAGATTCTGGGACCTCTATCAGACGAAACTCTTGCCGCGCCTCTTCGCCTCTGTCATGGACCTCTACGAAGGACAGCCCAAGTCCGAACATGCGCCGTATTTTGGGGAACTGAAAGTGGCGTTGACGTTGAGCGAGCCGGATTATCCGCTGGGCATCGATCAGGAGCAGATCTCGTCGCTCGAAGCCCTACACGAGGACATCTACTTCGCCACGCTCGCCTTCTTCGATCTCATCGGGTTGAAATTCGTCGGCGAACGCCTCCTCTATCCGGGACGGATCATCCCGATCATCTATCCCCCTCGTCACGGAGAGGACGGGCGGGCGCACGTCGTGCTCACGGGGAAGGCGGCGGGTTCGCCGCGCGTCGTCCTCGAATGGACGGAGCGGGGGAAGGAGGGGACGAACAAGCGCTCGCTCGACATCCCGAAAGTGGCCGTCGAAGACCCGCGCCTTGTGGCGGCCATTGTGGAAGCCGGCTATGAGGGCGTGCGACGGGTGGACATCGCGCTCCGCACCGATACGGAACGGGACGAGCGCGAGGAGTTGATCAAAAGAGCGCCCGAGGAGACGGTGGACCGGACGATCCTCTCGGCCGAGCAGGCGCGCGCCATGCTCGAATTCCTGCGGCGCTTCCATCAGGCGAAACTCTTCACGGCCACGCTCGCGTATCCGCAGCTCGACCGGATCCGCTTTCGCCTGATCTCCCCGGAACGGACGAGCATCGAAGAGGTGCCGAACCCAGGCTCGACCTTTTCCATCCCGGACATCGAAGCGCGAGCGCGGGGGTACAAATGGGCGGGCGAGCGGATCGTTCCGTGGGACGAACCGATCAGCCCCGAGGCGTGCGAGGAGATCGTCGCCAAGCTCAGCACGTTCCCGGAGATCACCGCTTACTGGGTCGGCCGCTCGTACCTCGGGCGCGACATCTGGGCGATGGACGTCATGGCGCCGATGACGGCGACGCTTTGGTCGCACGCGAAGGCGACGACGTTCAAGCCGACGCTCTTCATCTCGGGTCGGCAACATGCCAACGAGGTCTCCAGCACGAGCCATATCTTGCGCCTGGCCGAATTGCTGGCGACTGATCCGGCGCACAAGAAATACCTCAAGCGCGTGAATGTCGTGCTGCACCCGATCACGAATCCGGATGGGGCCGCGCTGGCCTATGAGTTGCAGAAGATCACTCCCCATTTCATGCTTCACGCCGGATATTGGGGGGCCTTGGGTGTGGACGTGACCGTCGGGCAATGGGAGCGCGACCCGATGTATCCGGAGACGAAAGTGCGGCGCGAGATCTGGCGGACGTGGCTGCCGGACGTCTTCCTGAACCCTCATGGGTATCCGTCCCACGAATGGGTGCAACTCTTCGGGGAATACGCCGGATGGGTGCGCTCGCGCGTGCCCGAGCGCGGGCGGGCGTGGTGGGCCCCGCGCGGATGGTTCATCCCCGGATTCTCCTACGTCCAAGACCCTCGATACCCGAAGCACAAAGAGGTGGCCTTCGCCCTTCGCGATCGCATCGCCGATGCGATCAACCGTGATCCGCGCCTCCGCGAATTGAACCGCCGCATGTACGCCCGCTATCGGAAATACGGCGTGCAGTGGGATCCCAAGACGTACAAAGAAGACCTCCATAAGGGCGTGCGCATTTACACGGCCATTAAGGGAGTGCGACCGGGTCCCAATGCCCCGAGCTTCATGGGGCGTTATCCCGGCGTGACCGTCTTCGAGAGCGGGACGGAAGCCCCGGATGAGACGGCGCGAGGAGACTGGCTCGAGCTGGTGGCGACCGCGGGGCTCCTCTTCGACCTCGCTCACGTGCAGTTCCTCGACGAATCCCGCTACGAGGTGAAGCGGAGCGAGGAGGAGACGGCCACCGGCATCCGATTCACGGTGAGTCGAAAACGCCCGGTGCTCCCCCCTCAGGCGGAGGCGCGCGCACCTGAGCCTTCGGCTCGATGAATCGGCGATCCCCCAAACCGACTTGCGTCAGCGCGGAGGACGGGCCTATGGTGAGAGAGGATCGAGCGAAGCGCCCTGCCCGAACACCGGGGTGACCGAGAGCAGGAGGCGGAGATGTTGCGAATTGGCGTGGATACGGGAGGGACATTCACGGACGTCATCCTCGTGCGCGATGGGACGATCGTGACCCTGAAGTTGCCTTCGACGCCGAAGCATCCGGAAGAGGCGGTGCTCGCGGGGGTGAGCGAGGTGCTCGGCGAGGACGATGTGGAGTTCGAGTTGGTGCATGGGACGACGGTAGGAACCAACGCGTTGCTCGAACGCAAGGGAGCGCGCACGGCGTTGCTCACGACCGAGGGCTTCGAGGACGTGCTGGAGATCGGTCGCCAGAATCGGCCGGGGTTGTACCAACTCACGGCCTCGCGGCCGAAGCCGCTTGTTCCCCGAGCGCTTCGCTTCGGTGTGCGCGAGCGCGTGACCTCCGCGGGAGAGGTGCTCATTCCCCTGGATCGCGATCAGGTGCACGAGCTGCGCGCGCGACTCGCGCAATGGGGCGTGGAATCTATCGCCGTCTGCTATCTCTTCGCCTTCCTCGAACCGAGGCACGAGCGAGAGACGGCCGAGCTGTTGGCCGATCTCGGCGTGCCGATCTCGCTCTCGCATGAGATTCTGCCGGAATTTCGCGAATACGAGCGCACCTCCACGACGGTCATGAACGCCTACCTGGCCCCACTCATGGGCCGATACCTCCGACGGCTGGAGGAAGGCTTGACCCGTCTCGGAGACGCGCGCCGTTCTCCGGTTCGTCCGGTGCTGCGCATCATGCAGTCGAACGGCGGTTCGATCTCGGCGCGCGCAGCGGCCGAGCAGCCGGTGCGCACGGTGCTCTCCGGGCCCGCCGGAGGTGTGGTCGGCGCCTTCGCCACCGCTCAACGCATCGGACTCTCGCGAATCATCACCTTCGACATGGGAGGGACTTCGACCGATGTCAGCCTCGTGGACGGTGCGATTCAAACGACGCACGAAGCGCGCATCGCCGAGCTGCCCATCGGCATTCCGGTCATAGACATCCACACGGTGGGCGCCGGCGGCGGCTCCATCGCGCGCGTGGATGAAGGCGGTGCCCTGCGCGTCGGACCGGAGAGCGCGGGAGCCGATCCGGGCCCCGTCTGCTATGGGCGAGGCGAAGAGATCACCGTCACCGACGCGCACCTGCTGCTTGGACGGCTCGATCCCGATCGGTTTCTCGGTGGAGCGATGCCGCTCTATCCGGCGCGCACGCGCGAATACTTCCGCGCCTTTCGCCACCGGTTTCCCCGTCCGGCCTCCGAAGTGGAGATCGCCTTGGGGATTCTCGACGTCGCCAATGCCAACATGGCCCGGGCCATCAAGGTCATCTCCATCGAACGCGGCCATGATCCGCGCGATTTCACCCTCATCGCTTTCGGGGGAGCCGGAGGGCTGCACGCGTGCGACCTCGCCGAGATGCTCTCGATCCCGCGCGTGCTGGTGCCGAAGCATCCCGGTTTGCTCTCGGCGCTCGGCGTCTTACTCTCGGACGTCGTCAAGGACTATTCGCAAACGGTCATGCTCGCGCAGGAGGAGATCGCCTCGGAGCGCTTGGAGGGGGTCTTCTCTCGCCTGGAGGCGCGCGCGCGCGCAGACCTTCGCGCCGAGGGATTCCCCCCCGACCGCATCCGGCTCTCGCGCTTGGTGGACGTGCGCTATGCCGGACAAGCGTTCGAGCTGTCGCTGCCGTTCACGTCCGATTTCCTCGCGGAGTTCCACCGCGCGCACGAACGTCGCTACGGCTACGCCGATCCCGCGCGAAAGGTCGAATTGGTCACGCTGCGCGTGAGGGCGTGCGGGATCACGGAGAAACCCGTCTTCCCATCTCACGAGCGCCGCGCGATCGCGGTGGAACCGGTGGCGCGTCGCCCCGTCTATTTCCGAGAGAAGGGATCCCCGATCGCGCGCGAGACGTCCTTCTACTGGCGCGAAGCGCTTGCGCCCGGTGCGACGCTCGCCGGGCCGGCCATCGTCCTGGAGTACAGCGCGACGACGGTCGTCCCACCCGGATGGCGCGCGGAAGTGGATGAGTACGAGAACCTGATCCTCTCGCGGGAGCAGTGAAGATGTCGCGCGATCCGATCAAGCTGGAGATCTTCAAATCGCTCTTCATCTCGATCGCCGAGGAGATGGGCGTCACGCTGCGACGCACGGCCTTCTCCCCCAACATCAAAGAGCGACGCGATTACTCCTGCGCCATCTTCGACGGGGAGGGACGGCTTGTCGCTCAAGGCGATCACATGCCCGTGCATCTCGGCTCGATGCCGATGTCGGTGCGAAAGGCCATTGAAGCCGTCGCGCTCGAACCCGGCGACGTGGTCGTCCTCAACGACCCGTATGAGGGCGGGACGCACCTGCCGGATGTGACGCTCGTCTCCGCCGTCTACGTCGAAGGACGACCGTTCTTCTACGTCGCCAATCGCGCGCACCATGCGGACATCGGCGGCATGTCGGCCGGTTCGATGCCGCTTTCGACCGAGATCTTCCAGGAGGGCTTGCGCATTCCGCCGATCAAACTCTACGAGCGCGGACGGCTCAACGCGTCGGTCATGCGCCTGATCCTGGCCAACGTGCGGACGCCGGTCGAGCGCGAGGGTGACCTCACGGCGCAATTGGCGGCCAATCGCACGGGTGAGAAGCGGCTGCGCGAGGTGGTCGCCAAATACGGCGTGGAGGAGGTCGCCTTCTACATGCGCGAGCTGCAGGCATATGCCGAGCGCATGGTGCGCGCGCGCCTGGCGGCGATTCCGGATGGCGATTACGGGGCCGAGGATTACTTGGACGACGATGGGATCACCGAGGCTCCCATTCCGATCCGCGTCACGATCCGCATCCGAGGGGATTCGGCCATTGTGGATTTCACCGGATCTGCCCCGCAGACGCGCGGCAACGTCAATGCCGTGTATGCCATCACCCTCTCGGCCGTGTACTACGTCTTCCGCGCGATCACCGGCGGCGATATTCCGGCCAATGCGGGCGTGCTCGCTCCGATCACGGTCATCGCGCCGGAGGGGACGGTCGTGAATGCCGTCTTCCCGGCTCCGGTCGCCGCGGGAAATGTCGAGACCTCGCAACGACTGGTGGACGTGTTGTTGAAGGCCCTGGCGCCGGCGCTGCCCGACATCATCCCGGCCGCCAGCAGCGGCACGATGAACAACCTCACGCTCGGGGGGATTGACCCGCGTACCGGAGCTCCTTTCGCTTACTACGAGACGATCGCCGGCGGCATGGGCGCGAGTCCGCAAGGCGACGGCGACAGCGGCGTGCACACCCACATGACGAATTCGCTCAACACGCCCGTGGAAGCGCTCGAATATGCCCTGCCCGTACGCGTGCGGCGCTATGGCCTGCGCGCGGGTTCCGGAGGACGCGGCCGTCACCGCGGGGGTGACGGGATCATCCGCGAGATCGAATTCCTCACCGACGCGGATGTAGCGATCCTCTCCGAACGCCGGCGATTCGCCCCCTACGGCCTTCATGGCGGCGAACCCGGTCGGCCCGGAGAGAACGTCTTGATCTCCAATGGCGTCGAGCGCCGATTACCCGGGAAGGTGAACATCCGGGTGAAGAAAGGGGACGTGATCTCCATCCGAACGCCCGGGGGAGGAGGATGGGGACCTCCACCGGAAGCCCCTTCACCGTCGTGAAGGCAGGGGCGATTCGGGCGCAGAGGGCTCGCTGCGGCTCTCCACCCACGCCGTGTACCAGAGGCTGGCGAGCATGTGCGCGGCGGCGGCCAATCGTTCGGCAGCGAAGCGCTGTGCGTCCGCCCGTCGAGATCCCGCCGCGAATCCCCCATCGCGATCCAGTTCGTAGAGCCGCTCCACGAGCGCATGGGACTCGCGCAGATATCGCATCGTCTCCTCAAACAGCGGACCGAGCCGACGCGGCGGCTTGAGTCGAAACCTCACGTCGGATTCTCGGACGGCCTCGTTCACGAAGTCGTTCTCAAAGCGAAGGTGAACGCCGCCCTCGGTCGTATATCCGTGCGGGTTCGGCGCGAAGGCCGTATTCCACCCATCATAGTGAACTGTCGTGTGGTGCGGTTGAGCCCCATCGGCGACAAAGTGACCGAGCACGCCGGCGATGACGACGATGTTCTGCTCGAGCTGACGGCGCTCGGCGCGCTCGCGCGCCGTACGGCGAGGCGCCTGTCGCCAGAGCCGAAATTGCACGCGCAAGAGTTCGGTCAGCTCGACGATCCGATAAGGCAAGAAGCCGACGGTCGTCAGCGTCACTCCACCGCGAACGAGTCCGCGTTCGACGAGCCCGCGCAGGAATTGATACCGATCCGGGGGGAGCTCCCATCCCTCCACGTACTCGAGATTGACGAAGTGGTCGGGCGCATTCACGGCGTTCAACGTCGGTTCCGCCGGAGAGCGCCAGCGATCAGGATCGCCGCCGAGGTACTCGAGCTCCACCACGGCACGTCGAAAGAAAAGCGGCATATCGCGGGGGAGCGATTGCGCGGCCAAGCGATTGACCAAGCGATGCCCTTTCTCTCCCCATCCCCATGTGGGTGGCGCGGCCAGAAGTCCCAGTCCCAGCACGACGAGAAGCCAGCGCCCATGCGCCATCATCCCTCTCCGCTCTCCTGAGGATGCGCGGGCAGGGAGCCGCCACCCTCCGCCGCCGGGAAGAAGTACGCATACGGCTGCCGGAGGATGTGCTTCTCAATGAGGAACGTCAGGAGCGCCGTCCCCAGGATGCTGAGGAGAATCACCGCATAGACGATGTCCTGGATGATGGCGCCCCGCTCCATTCCCACTTGCAGCGGCAAGGAAGCGAGAACCGCCGCAGCCAATCCTTTGGGGATCATGACCGCCGCCACCGCAGCGTCGAATCCGCGCACCATCTTCCCCACAGACCCCCATACCACCGGGATCCGAATGAGGAAGAGCACGACCACGATCCCCACCCCGACGGCGAAGAGCACAACGTCGGTCAGGCGAATGGATAAGCCGATGTAGACGAAGAAGAACGTCTTCAGCAGGAAGACGATCTCCGAGAAGAACGATTCCTCCGCCGGATTGAGCTGAACGGCGCGCCCGCGCAAGAACTCCCGAAGCGCCGAGAGGGAGAGGCTCTGAATGTTCCCCAGGATGATCCCGAACGCCAGGGCGGCGATCGCTCCGCTATAGCCTAGCACCTCGGCGACGCCGAAGATGATGAAGACGAACGCGGGCGTCAGGAACATGCTGTTCTCCAACTGGCGGACGCGCTGCAAGACGGCCGACCAAAAGAGTGCGGCCAGAGCGCCGATGATGGCGGCGACGAGAAAGGAGGCGATGATCTGTCCCAGCATCAGTGTAGGTCTCAGCTCATGATAGCGAACGGCCTGGACGAATGCGAGCGTCGTGACGATGCAGAGGACGTCGCTGAAGGTGGATTCCAGAAGGAGAATGGCGCGCGACTCGATGCGAAGGGGGAGTCGTCCGACAAGCGGAATGACGACGGCCGAGGAGGTTCCGCCGATGATGGCCCCCAACATCATCCCTTCGAGCGCGGACATTCGCAGCCCGAGGGCGGCGACCGCCGCCACGACGAGCATCGTCCCGATGAAGTTCAAGACCGTCAGACGTATCCCCGGCAGAAGCGATTCGCGCAGCGTCGCCAGATTCAGCCCCAGCCCGCTCTGAAAGAGGATGATGATGAGCGAGATCGTCGTGAAGACCGGACCGACTTTCCCGAACGCCTCGGGCGTGATCAACTTCAGGACCGGCCCGATAAGAAGCCCCAGGACGACCAGCGGTAAGACGTCCGGAACGCGCGTGCGCTCAAAGAGCGCGGAAAAGAGATGCGCCAAGAAAACGAGAAGCCCGACGAAGCCGATGACCAGAGCGATCTCCATCTCCTTTCTCCAGGAGCTTTCTCACAGGAGGATGGCGCGGACGTCTCGGATGGCCGGGAGGCGTCGGATCTCGGCCAACACATCGTCCGAGATGGGCGAATCGAGCGTGAGCACGCCGATGGCCATGAGGTCGGCTCCTCCGCGCGCCAGGGCGAAATGTCCGATATTCACCTGCGCATCGCCGAGGATCGTTCCGATGCGTCCGATGACTCCGGGCACATCCTCGTTGCGGATGAGGAGCATATAGGGCGCCAGCGGGATCTCCAGATTCACGCCATCGACGGAGACCAGGCGCAGATTCTCCGGATGCAGCACCGTCCCCTCGACCCAATCCACCCCGCCGGCCCCATCGCGAAGCTGCACACTGATCAGGTTAGCATAGCTGCGGGCACGGCTGCTGCGCGTCTCGATGACCTCGATGTTGCGCTCCTCGGCCTTCAGGCGCGCGTTGATGAGGTTCACCTCCTCATCGAGCATCTGTCGCAAGACGCCGCACAAGACGGCAGTGGAGATGGGATAGACGTTGGCGCGATTCAACTCCCCAT
>BEHK01000040.1 GCA_002898775.1 bacterium HR08
CGGGCAGCTCCAGCGAGAGAATTTCGCGCGCGCGGTGCGCGCCGGCGTCA
The DNA here is from genome assembly GCA_002898775.1 of bacterium HR08. Taxonomy (GTDB): domain Bacteria; phylum Acidobacteriota; class Blastocatellia; order HR10; family HR10; genus HR10. The sequence goes on from BEHK01000040.1 coordinate 51, forward strand.
GGATCGCCTTTGGGACTGATGCCGGCGTCTATCCCCACGGCGATAACGCGAAGCAGTTCGCCTACATGGTCAAATATGGGATGACGCCCGTGGATGCCATCCGTTCGGCCACGATCTGGGCGGCGGAGCTGCTCGGCTGGTCGGATCGCGTCGGCGCTCTCGAACCCGGGAAATTCGCCGATCTCATCGCCGTCGAAGGGAACCCGCTGGAGGACATACGCGCCTTGAGCGAGTCGCGTTCGTCATGAAGGGAGGCGTCGTCGTCAAGGACGGCCGGCGGTGAGCGATCACCACACGTCCACGCCGGTCAGCTCTCGTAACAGGCTGACGAGATGAGACCGCGCGTGGGCGGCGAGCGCGGTGAACTGTTCCTCGCCCACGTGCTCGCGCAGCTCGCGCAGGCGCTGTTCGATCGCCCGCGCGAGAGGAGATGCCGCTTCCGGCACGAGACGCTGTGCTTGGAAATAACAAGCCAGCGCATGCCGATAGCTCGCCTGCGCTGCTTGCACCTGACCGAGTCCGAACAACAGCTCGGCGAGCAGGAAGCGATCCCCATCGGCGTGAGCCGCGCGCACCCCTTCGCTATAGGCGCTCGCCGCCTCGCCGTACTTCCCCGCCAGAAAGTACGCGGATCCGAGGCTCGTCAACACCAGCCGTCGCTCCCGGCGAAACTCCTCTCCCGAAGGCCCCCGCATCCGCTCCAGCGCCTGCCGCAAGAGCGCGATGGCGGACTCCGCGCGCTCGCGATTCAACTCGATCGCGCCCGCTCCATACAGGGCCATGACTTCCAAGCGCGGTCGCCGCGTCCGCCGAGCCAGCTCGGCCGCTTCCCGAAAGTGGCGCACAGCCTCGTCGAAGCGATTCGCGCGCGCGGAGGCGCGCGCCAGATCAAAGAGCGTCTCCGCTTCAGCTCGCACGTCGAGCAGCTCGCGGCGCAACGCGAGCGCCCTCCTGAAGGACTCGATCGCCTGCTCCACCTGCCCCAGAGCCATGTGCGCGCGCCCGATGTTGTACGTCGTATTGGCGACGCCGCGCTCGTCCTTCGCTTTTTTTCGCACCGGGAGCGCCCGCTCGTACCACGCCAGCGCCTCTTGCGCCTGCCCTCGCGCCAGCGCGCAGTTCCCCAACCCATTCAACGCATTGCCTTCAGCGCGCCGATTTTTCACCGTGCGCGCCAGATCGAGGACCTGACGATACAGGCGCTCGGCCTCATCATTTCGCCCGAGCACATAATAGGCACATGCCATCTGATGCAAGACATCAGGCTCCCCCTTGCGATCCTTGATCTCGCGCTTGATCTGCAGGGCTCGCGCGTAGACCTCCAGCGCCGACTCGGGCTTCCCCATGTGGAAGAGATACGTATCGCCGATGGCCATCAGCGTGAGGCTCATCCCCCGCCGATCGCGATGCCGACGCTGAAGGTGCAGGGCCTCATCGTAGTAACGCAGGGCTTCCTCGAAATCCCCCAGCTCGGCCAAACTCTCCGCCGTTCGATAGAGCGTGCGCAACCGCCGCGCGTAATCTTCGACGCGCGTCTCCACCTGCACCTCGCGGAACGACGGATCCGGCGGCCACGCCGGTTGCTGCGCCCCCCACCCGACGCCCGCTCCAAAGAGGACCATCAATATGCCCTTCGTCCCCAGCATCGAGGACATTTTATCACGAGCGCTCACGGCGCGCGGATGGCGCCGGCGTTCATCGCGAGGTCGTCAGGACCTCCACCTCCGGCCCCGACATCACGACGAAGTCATCCGGATCGCGCACGCGATATGAAGCCAGCACTCGAATCTTCGAACCGCGCGGAGCGATCCGCAGAGCGGCCCGCAAGGTCTCCCCTCTCCCGATACCGTCGGCATGGAACGTGAGACTCACCCCCTCGTGCTCCGAGAGAGGCTCGCGCACGAATCCGAGGAAATCCCCCGGATCAATTCCGAGCACGTCGGCGCCCTCCACGCGCAGGCGCACCTGGACGGCGCGCGACAGGAGGGCACTCTCCTGCAAGCCCACGTTCTCAACGCGCACCTTGAGGAGAGAACCCACGATCTCTCCCCTCACACTCAGCTTCGGCTCCAAGACGCCGCCGCGCACCAGGCGCGCCATCTGCGCCAGAGGGAGACTGAGCTCATCATCGGCCGCACCGGAATACCAGAGGACGTAGCCGCGTCTCAAGAAGCTCGCCTGGGCTTCGATCGCCTCCAGCTGACGACGCAGTGCCCGCGCCGTCGGGAGACGGCAGGCGATCCGATCCCCCGGACGAAGAGCATGATCTCCCAGGCGAGAGGTCGCCCGCGCCGTGAGCACCACGACGTACTCCCCGGCGAAATCCGTTGGGACGCGCATTCGTACTTCGGTGAACCCGAGCGGATAACTCTCCACGAGCCGAAAGCCCAAGCGGCGGATGAGCCGAAGAGGAGCGACCTCGCGAAGCGAAGCGGTCACCTTCCCGACCGAATCGAGAAGGAAGCACCGCCCCTGAGCCCGTCCCTCGACAGAGAAAGGGACGCCGAGCGACTCGAAGCGGCGAATCCACGATCCCATCTCCCGGGCATCCACGCTCGGGCGAAGCGAGGCGAGGTCCGCAGGGTTCTCCTCCGAGACCAGACGCAGGAGGTAAAAGTCAAGCCGCCGCACCAGACCCGCCAGAGCGCGCTCCGACGCCCACGCCACCGGAATCGTCGCCGAGAGTGTCACCGGACGCGGCAGGCGCGCTCGAAGGCGCTCGAGCACACGTTCATATCGCTCCAGCGCTTCCCGCACGGGGATGTCCAGATGAACCCCTGAACAGGAGATGCCGGCCTTCTTCGCTCGATCCATGGCCTCCCGCAACAGAGTGGCCATGGACTCAGCAAGTGAGGCTTCTGGCACCCGATTGAAATTCTCGACCACGCGCGCCGTGCTCCCGATCACGAGAATCCCCTCGCCTTGAGGGAGCGAAGGAGGGAATACCGGCCCCGTATGCCATCGCACGCGGTCGCCCTCAAGATCGAGGTCCCCGACGGTGAAGAAGATTCGCTGCGGACCGATTGCCCGAAGCGCTTGCTCCTCCTCCCGGCTCGCCGTCCACGCCACCCGCCCGATCCACACGGCGCGCTCCAGTGGGCGCGACGGTTCAGACTCCGGCGGGACGCACCCGCTCATGACGCCGAGGGCGAGCCCCCCTGCAATGAGCCCGGTGAGACTGCGACACGCGCCTTTCGCCACCAACTGCGGATTATACCGCTGCTGAACTCTCGGACGCCCGCCGATGCGAACTTTGCGTCCGGATCCCCGCCAGGGGCTCACCCCGCATCACGAAGCGCACCTCGTCTCAGCATGCGCCCGCCGTTGAGACTCCATCGCCGAAGACGATCCGCGCTCCAGGCGACCAGAAGCCATCCGGCGCAGATCGCCACAATGCCGAACGAGAACCACCGCCCGTAAAGCCCCGTCGGGGAATACGGCTCCGTGACCTCATGGAGGTACTCACTGTTGGGCCAGACGCCCGCCTCGGCCAACTCGTGGAAGGCGTAGATGAGGATCTGCCCGACGAAGAGGAGGAGGAAGATGCTCGTCACCTGGAAGAAGAGCTTCAGGTTGATGAGATGTCCGAACCGCGTCCACAGCAACGCCATGAGGATCGCCGCCCCTAAGCCGAGGATGGCCCCCCAGAAGTACTCTCCGCGCACCTGCATGAGCATGAGCGCCGTCTCCATCCCCTCGCGCGTGATCATGACGGTGGTGAAGGCGAACATCCCCAGCCAGGCCGCTCGCGGCGTCCGCCGCACCGCGATCTCTTCGATCTGCCGGTGCATGATCTGCTTCAACCGCGGCGCCGTCCGCCACATGTGCACGACAAGCGTCGCGACCAGGACAGCCGCGATCACTCCGAAGATGCCCTCCCACAACGCTTGATTCACCCCGTGCAAGAGCCAGTACCCGAGGATGGCACTCGCCACCCCGGAGAAGCCCACGCCCACGTATACGGCCGGGATCAACCCGATCCGCCCCGTCTTCCGCAAATACGTCAACGTGATGGCGACGATCAGAAACGCCTCGAACCCCTCGCGCAAGACGATGACGAAAGCCTGTGCCATCTCCCCTCCCTCCGGTCGTCGTGGCGGCCTCGACGGACCGCGAAGGGGAGAGTGTAGCAAAATCGAAAAAGGTTTTCAATTTCAGCCCCGGCGAAGACGGCTCGATGTCCGCGGCGCGGACGGTGGCGCTTCACGTCGAGGGAGAGGCGACGACCGCGGAGACGTCGCGCTCCGTCACGGAGAAGATCTCCAGGCGCTCGAGAGCGCTCTCGACCAAGCGCGGCACATCCAGGCGCGCTTCGAGGGCCTCCACGCGCTCCCGGCGGGCGTGTGTCTCCGGATGGCGCGGCGCGAAGAGCACACAGCAATCCTCGTAGGGGAGGATCGAGACCTCGTAGGTCCCGATCGCGCGGGCCAGGCGCACGATCTCCGCTTTATCCAGGCCAATGAGGGGCCTCAAGACGAGCCGTCGCGTCACGGCGTCCACGCAGGCCAAGTTCTCCATCGTTTGACTGGCCACTTGACCGAGGCTCTCGCCAGTGGCCAACGCCCCATAGCCGTATTGTTCGGCGATCCGTTCGGCCACGCGATGCATGAAGCGGCGAAAGAGGATCGTCCACAGCGGCGGCGGAGCGACGCGCGAGACCTCGACCTGGATCTCCGTGAAGGGCGGCACATAGAGGGTGAGGGCATCGGCGCGCCAGCGGGCCAGGATGCGCCCAAGCTCCAACACCTTCTCCTTGGCTTTCTCGCCCACGTACGGAGGGCTGTGGAAGTAGACGGCGTCCACGGCCACGCCGCGCTTCATGAGCATCCATCCGGCGACGGGGCTATCAATGCCGCCCGAGAGCAACAGCAGCGCCCGACCGGCGACGCCGACGGGAAGTCCTCCTGGGCCGGCGATGCGCTCGGTGCAAAGGAAGACCCCCTCTGATCGCACCTCGACTTCGATGGTGACGTCCGGCGCGTGGACGTCCACGCGCAGCTCGGGCAGCGCGTGCAGGACGGCGCGTCCCACCGCTCGGTTGATCTCCATCGAGGTCATCGGGAAGGCCTTGAAGCTGCGGCGCGCCTCGATCTTGAACGTTCGCGCGCCCCGCGCCACAGCGCGACGCGCCAACTCGACAGCTGCCTCGCAGATGCGCTCAAGCTCGTGCGGGACGACGAGGGCCACACTGCAGCTCTTCACCCCGAAGACCGCGGCGAGACGATCGCACAGCTTCTGCGGATCGCCGGAGGGATGAAGATAAATCCGTCCCCACTCGACCTGGACCTCCTCTTTCGAGAGACCGGTCGCCCGCCGGATGTTCTCGACCAAACGGCGCACGAACTCCGGGCGATTCTTCCCTTTGATCCCGATCTCGTCGTAGCGGATGAGGATCGCGTGCGTCATCGTCGAATGACCGTCAACGCCGCGCGGGCGATCTGACGGCGAGTCGCTCCCACGCGCGATGGAGCGCGCGCACGGCCCACTCGATGTCGTCCACGGTCGTATATCGAGAGAAGCTGAAGCGGAGGCTCGAGTCAATGATCTCGGGCGGCAAGCGCACCGCCTCCAGAACATGACTGCGCCGCCGCTTTCGACTCGCACAGGCAGCGCCCGTGGAGGCGAAGACGCCCTCTTCCTCCAACGCGTGCAACAAGACCTCGGCCGGGACGCCGGGGAACGACACGTTCACCGTCGTCGGGACGCTCCGTTCAGGCGAATTGATGCGCGCTCCCGGAAGCCGCCGCACGCCCTCGAGGAAGCGTTCGCGCAGGGTCCGAAAGCGCACGAGGTTTTCCTCCAGATTCTCGCACATCAACTCCAGCGCGCGCGCCAAGCCGACGATCCCCGCCACGTTCTCGGTCCCCGAGCGCAGTCCGCGCTCTTGTCCGCCGCCGGAGAAGAGCGGCACCAGCCGTATCCCCTCGCGCACGATGAGTGCGCCCGTGCCTTTCGGCGCATGGATCTTATGCCCGCTGATGGTGTAGAGGTCCACCCCGCGCAGGTCCACGCGCGTCTTCCCGACGGCCTGCACGCCATCGGAATGGACGACGATCTCCGGGTTTCGGCGCTTCACGCGCTCGGCGATCTCGGCAATGGGGAGGATCGTCCCCAGCTCGTTGTTGACGTGCATGACCGACACCAGGATCGTCTCCGGCGTGAGCGCAGCTTCGACGGCCTCGGGCGTCACCCATCCTTCCGGGCTCACGTCGAGATAGGTCACGCGGAAGCCCTCGGCCTCCAAATCTCGGCAACTCTCCAACACGGCCGGGTGCTCGATCTTCGTCGTGACGATATGGTTTCCTCGACGGCGCAACGCGCGAGCCGCGCCTTTGATCGCCAGGTTGTCTCCCTCGGTGCCGCCCGACGTGAAAATGACTTCGCTCTCCTTCACGCCCAGCAGGCGAGCGATCGTCGCGCGACTGACGCGCACGGCGCGCTCGGCCTCGACGCCCTTTCGATGCAAGCTCGACGGGTTGCCGAAGTGCTCCCGCCAATACGGGGCCATCGCTTCCACGACTTCCGGAGCGACCGGCGTCGTCGCATTGTTATCGAGATAGACTTCGCGTCGCATAGGGAGATAGTTTAGCCCATCCGGAGACGCCGGAGAAGTGGACAGTCTGCTCACGCGCCGAGGGATCCGGCCGCGCTCTCCTGGGACAGGCAGGTTCGAAGGAAATCCGGCAGCGCGTCCCACCGCTCCGCCGGAGGGATCACGTGCAGACCCGCCACATGTGGGCGCAGCGCGGCGATCAGCTCGCGGGCGATGCGCAGCCCTTCCGTCGCTTCGTCTCCCTGCGCGCGATGCAGACGACGACGAATGGCCTCAGGGATCGCGATCCCCGGCACCTCATGATGCAAGAATTCGGCATGCCGCGCACTCTTCAAGGGCAGAACGCCGACCAGAATCGGCAGGCGAAATGCGGCGATGTGCTTCACGAAGACGTCGAATCGCTCCAGGTCGAAGACCGGCGTCGTGACGATGAAATGCGCTCCGGCCTGCACGCGTTCCTCGAGCTTTCGGAGTTCGGCTTCGAGATCATCGGCTCCGATCTGGACGAGCACGCCGACGCGAAAATCCGTAGGGGCTCCGATGTCGTTCCCCATCAGCGTGCGCCCGCGATTCAGGCCCTCGATGATCTTCACCAATCCCGTCGCGCTCACGTCGTGCGCCGAGGGAGCGCGCGGCAACTCCCCCACGCTCGCCGCCTCTCCCGTGAGGGCCAGGATGTTGCGAACGCCGAGCACGGCCGCTCCCAGAAGCTCCGCGTGCACCATCGCGAGCGTGCGATCGCGGCAGGAGAGGTGCCAGATGGCCTCCACGCCCGCCTGCGTTTGAACCACATGGGCGAAGACCAAGCCCGACAAGCTCACGCGCGCTCCCGGCGGATCGTGAATGCTCACCGCATCCACGCCACAGCGCGCGAGGCGACGGATCATCTCGATCTCCGCGCGATAGTCCACGCCGCGAGGGGGATGCACCTCGACGGTCACGACGAACTCGCGACCGAGCCGCTCGCGGAAGCGCGTGGGCAGCGAAGCCGTCGAAGGGGCGGCCGGCGCCTCCTCCCCGCCCACAGAGACGATGACGCGCTGTCGCACGCGCCGGGGGACCTGACCTCGCACCACGGCGCTCATGGCGCGGATATGCTCGGGCGTCGTCCCACAACATCCGCCGAGGATATTGGCGCCGGCCTCGACGAAACGACGCGCGTACTCGCGCAAGTATTCCGGCGAGGAGAGATAGATCGTCCGCCCACCGATGAACTGCGGCACTCCGGCATTCGGCATGATGGAGACGGGCAGCTCGGTCGTCGTCAGGAAGTCGTAGATGATGTCGTAGGTCATCTGTGGCCCACTGCAATTGACGCCCACGACATCGGCATCAGCCGCCGCCAGCGCCTCCAGCGAACGACGCAGATCATCCCCGAATTTCGACTTCCCATCCTCCAGGAACGTCATCTGCGCGATGACCGGCGTCGTGGGTGAGACCGTCCTGGCCGCGCGCACGGCTTCGAGCGCCTCCAGGAGACTGGGATGCGTCTCGATGATGATGACGTCCACGCCTTCGTCCACGAGGATCCCGATCTGCTCCACGTACGCCGCCGAGAGGTCGGTCAGCGTGAGATTCCCATAGGGCTTGACCAGAGCGCCCAAAGGCCCGACCGAACCCGCGACGAAGACCTCCTCCCCGCTCATCCGAACGGCTTCGCGCGCGATCCGCACGGCTGCGCGATTGATCGCCTCCAGCTCCGATTCCAGTCCGTACTCGGCCAGGCGCAGCCGATTCGCCAGAAACGTGTTCGTCTCAATCACCTGCGCTCCTGCCCGAATGTATTCGAGATGGATCTCCCGAATCAGCTCGGGACGCGTGAGGTTCTGCTCCATGAGGGCCTTGGGCTCGACCCCGCGCGCCAACAGCAGCGTCCCCATGGCCCCATCGGCCAGGAGCACCTCGCGATTCAACCGATCCAGAAACGCCGTGCCCATCGTTCGTCATTGTACCGAAGGCGCTACTGCTTGGCCACGCCTCCCCGTGTGCTCTCGACGTTCACCTCTTCGAACGTCGCTCCTTCATCCGTTCGCTCGCATGAGCGAAGGGGCGAGAGCACCACTTTCGCCTCTCCGTGATCCGTTTCACGGGAAGCCCCGAGATCCCGACCGCACGCGCCCTACTTCTTCAGAGCCGCCACCTCTTCCTCCAACCGTCGAATCTTCCGAAACTCCGTGGCGTCTGTGATCATATGCGCGATCAGAGCGATGGTCAGGATGGCGAGCCAGATCACTTGCGGATCTCTCCAATTCATCGTCATCCCTCCCTATTGGGCAGTGAAGTCGCGCGTGAGACCTCCTGGGGCGAAATACGCCAGGTGCGATCGGCACGCGCTTCGGCAATCGCTCGCGCCGAAGGCGGGCACGTCCCCATCGGCCACCGCCATCACGCATTGATTCACGAGACATTCGCGCGCGGCATCACCGGGGATCACGATCACGCCGATCGGGCGCGCCCATCGGCACGCGAGCAAATAATCTACGTGCCACCGCTTCGGCTTCCGGCGCCGAAGGTGCCGCGCCAGGCGAGCCCAAAGACCGCGTGCGGCTCGCCCCGTGTAGACGTAGACGCCAGGGGCGAAGGCGAGCAGGCCGAGCCCACCGACACGGATCCGTGCCTCCCGCTCAAGATGCACGATCACGCAGTACACGCCACTTCCTCCCGTCATCGGACGAACCCCAGGCGCGTCATCTCTGCGGAAAGCGGCCCGACACTGGCGTCGCTGAAGGGGCGAAGGTGAGCCCGCTTCCGACGCGACGCTCTCGGCCGAGGGGAACGCGCCGGCTCACTGATGCGTTCCACCCGATCCCCCACGCGAGGAACCCCTGAGCGCATGAGCACCGCTTGCCCACCTCGCCAGAGGCGGTAATTCTCGAAATGAACGGGCAAGCCCCGGCTCCGTATTGGGTCCGGCCCGTCCATGACCTGGAAGTGCAGATGGGGCTGAGCGCTCGTCCCCGAATTCCCGCATTCAGCGATCACCTGGCCGCGCTTCACCCGATCCCCCCGCTTCACGCGGAGCGAGCCGCGCCGCAAATGCGCGAGCAGGCTGAATTCGCCGTGGCCGTGATCAATGACGATGTAGTTCCCGAAGAGCTGGCGCGGATTCTCCACCGCGGGATGCGCGAACCGCAAGCGCGTCATGGCGGGCGGGCGATCCGGTTCTCCATCCACCGCGCGAACGACGAGGCCGTCAGCCGGAGCCAGGACCGCGCGCCCGAAAGCGTAAAAATCAGTGAGCCGCCCTGGCGCGGCGGGCCGCTCCGGCGCCGCCGACGCGCGCGGGATCCGCGCCGACCTCCGCCGAGGTCTAGCCACGGCATGTGGCTCAGGGGGACGGCGATCACGCCCTCCCCGCTCGTAGACGAAGTCGTAAGCGAAGGCTTGCGCATCGGCTCGCTGCCGATGCCCCTCGAAGACGTCGTGTCCGCGCCAGACGCGCCATACGCCCCGGAAGGGAAGCGTGAAGCGCGCCTTCTGCTCGTAGCGGACCAACCGGACGCGATGCGTCTGCTGAAACACGCGCCCCCCTATGCGGAAGAAGAACATGTACGCGATCTCCTCGGGTGCTCCCTCAGCACGATGCCCGGCATGATCGCGCCATCGCGTGTGCCCTTTCGGAGGAAGGCGCGTCGTCCCCCCCTCGAGGGCGCGCGCGATGGCCGCGGCATCGAGCCGCGTCTCCTCGATCACTCGTCCGCGGCTCACATACCGGACGCGAATGTCCAGCAGCTCCACCTCGACGTCATGTGGATTCGTGAGGAGGAGGTGGTAGTGCCAATTCTGATCCCCTTCCCGAACCTCGACGAACACCGGGTCTGGTTGCGTGCGAATGCGCAAGGCACGCTCGCCCGCGGGTTCGGCGATGACCTCCGGCGAGAGCGCGCGCGGATCAGCCTCAGGGACGCTCGTTCCGAAGATGCGGAACGTCTCGACCATGAGGCGAAAAGCCGGAAGGTATGCCTCGTATTCCGGCTTCGGCGCGGTGTACACGAGCAGATAGACGAAGCCCTGATGCACGATCGTATATCGAGTCACGCGTCTCTCTCGCCCCTCGAAGGTCACCAGATGCGCAGCGGCCCCCGAGAGCGTGAGCACGCGCTCCTCCTGAATCGCCAACCCACCGAAGATCGTCGCCAACGCCCCTCGATCCATATCGAAGAGTTGCCGAGGGTGAAGGGCGAGATCGGGCACGGGATCGAACATGTTCAGGACGGCCATGACCTCCGGCGCCTCCAAGGCCGTGAAGATGGCGGCTTCGCTCCCGGAGCCGGATTGAACCTGGAGGCGCCACTTCTCGGGCGAGTAGTAGAGCGAGCACCGATGCCGCTCGTTCACATACCGCTCGAGCCGCCCTTCGCTTCGTTCGAGGCGCAGGGGGAAGAGTCCACCGAGGAAGGCGAGCACCAGACCGAGGCTGCGGCTGACTGCGCTCGTGGCGGACATCATTTAAGGCAACGCGCCGCGATCAATCTTCAGGATGGTGTGCAGCAGCACAGTCGCGCCATTCGCCAGATCTTCCGGGCGCGTGTATTCCTGCGGAGAATGGCTGATGCCCCCGACGCTCGGGACGAAGATCATCCCGGTTGGCGCCATCCGCGCCATGTTCTGCGCGTCGTGTCCGGCACCGCTGGGCAGGAACAGCGTGCGCAGGCCCAGCTCGCGGGCCGTCTCGGCGATGAGCCGACGAAGGCGCTCATCGGTGGGAGCGGGAACGGCCGTGGCGTCAATGGGCGTGAAGGTGATCGTCACGCCGCGTCGCGCTTCGATCGCGCGCGCTTCCTCGCGAATGCGTTCGAAAAGCTGCTCGATCTTCTCGGCCGAGAGGTCGCGCAGCTCCAGGCTCATGCGGACGCGTCCGGGGATGACATTGGGAGCGCCAGGCTCGGCCGTGATTCGACCGACGGTCCCCACCTGGCGTCCGGGCACGCTCGTCACCACGCGATTCACGGCGAGGATCAGCTCGGCCGCTGCCACCAGCGCATCGCGCCGTTGATTCATCGGCGTCGTCCCCGCGTGATTGGCGAAGCCTTCGATCACCACGTCCCACCACCGAATGCCGACGATCCCTTCGACCACGCCGATCTGCGCGCCTTCGGCCTCGAGCGTCCCGCCCTGTTCGATGTGCAATTCGAGGAAGGCCGCGATCTCTCCGGGCCGACGCACGACCTCGGCGAGCCGATCGGGATCACCGCCGATCGCGCGAATCCCCTCGCGCACGGTCATCCCACTGTGGCTAACGACAGCGAGCGCCTCCGGCGTCAACGCTCCGATGAGCGCCCGACTGCCGACGAGTCCCCCCTCTTCGTCGGCGAAGACGATGACCTCCAACGGATGTCGCGTCGTCACGCCATGCGCGTTCAACACTTCGATGCATTCGATCGCGCCAATGACGCCGACGACGCCATCGTAGCGCCCGCCGTTGGGAACGGAATCAATGTGTGAGCCGAAGACGATCGGGGGCAGATGAGGCTCGCGCCCCTCGCGACGCCCGATGATGTTGCCCGCCGGATCCACGCGCACGGTGAGGCCCGCTTGTCGCATGAGCGCGATGATGTACGCCCGCCCTTGGCGATCGGCCTCGCTGAACGCGAGGCGACTGACGCCGCCGCGCGGATCCCGACCGAATTCGGCCAAGCGCAAAATGCGCTCCTGCATCCGCGCGCCGTCGGCACGAAGCGCCGGCGTTTGCGCCTGGAGCACCGGCGACAGCGCCCCGCCCCATTCCATCAGCGCGACAAGCACCAGCACGCTTCCTATATGAAACGCGCGAACGCCCATTGTTCCCTCCCAGACCATCGCCGCGTGACGCGCCCTCCGAAGAGGCCGTGCGAGTCCGCGCTCTCTGTGGATCACCTCTCCGTCGTCCGACGCCGATAGAGGTGTGGGCTCACCCCGAGGAAAGCCTCAGCGGCTTCCATGAACGTCTCTGAGAGCGTGGGATGCGGATGGATCACTCGCTCCAGGTCCGATGCGCGCGCGCCCATCTCGATGGCCAGAACGCCTTCAGCGATCAACTCCCCCGCGCCCACGCCCACGATGCCGACGCCCAGAACGCGCTCCGTCTCCGGATCGAGGATGAGCTTGGTGACGCCTTCTGGACGATCTACGGTCACCGCGCGCCCGGAAGCTGCCCACGGGAATCGCGCGACCTTGATCGGACGATTCTCCTGCCGCGCCTGCGTCTCCGTCAGTCCGCACCAAGCGATCTCCGGATCGGTGAAGACGACCGCCGGGATGGCGCGCGGCGCGAACGCGGTGGGACGCCCGAGGATGGCTTCGACGGCCACGCGCGCCTCGTGCATGGCCTTGTGCGCGAGCATCGGCTCGCCCACGACGTCGCCGATGGCGAAGATCGTCGGCTCAGCCGTGCGCCGTTGTGCATCCACCCGCACGAAGCCCCGCGCATCGCGCTCCACGCGCGTGCGCTCCAAGCCGAGGTCATGCGCGTTTGGCTTCCGCCCGACACAGACGAGGACCTTATCGAAGACGCGCTCGGTCGGAGGCGGGACGGCCTGCCCCCCCACGCCTTCCAAGCGCACGCGAACGCCCTCGGCCTCCTCTCGCATCTCGGCGACGGTGGTGTTGACGAGCACCGCCTCGAAGAGCGCCTCCAGGCGTCGGGCCAGGACCGAGGCGAGATCGCGATCCACGCCGGGCAGAATCCCCGGCATCATCTCCACCAGCGTCACGCGCGCGCCAAGCCGGGCATAGACCGTGCCGAGTTCGAGCCCGATATATCCTCCGCCGATCACCAACAGCGTGCGCGGCACGTCCTCCAACTCCAGCGCGCGCGTCGAATCCATGATGCGCGGGCTCGCGAACGAGACGCCCGGCAACTCCGCCGGTCGCGATCCCGTGGCCACAATCGCCTGTTGAAAGCTCACGCGTTCGGCCTCGCCGGCCTCGGTCTCCACCACGAGCGTCCGCGCATCCCACAGGCGCGCGCGCCCGCGCAGGTAGCGAACGCCGCGCTGCTCGGCCAAGAGTCGCAACCCCCCGGTCAACCGCTCCACGACGCTGCGCTTCCACGCGCGCAGGCGCTCCAGGTCCACCCGCGGCGAGGGGAAGGTGATCCCCCACGCCTGGGCCTCTCGCACTTCGGCGAGCACGCGCGCGACATGCAACAACGCCTTCGAAGGGATACAGCCAACGTGCAGGCAGACCCCACCGGGTGCCGGCTCTTGACCGATCAGGGTCACCGAGAGACCGGCGTCCGCTGCGCGGAAGGCGGCAATATACCCCCCCGGCCCACCACCCACGACCGCAAGCTGCGTCGAACTCGTACGCTCCATATTCGATGGCCCCTCACGTGCGAACGCTTCGGCACAAGGGGAGCGAACATACGCCATCTCCCACGAGGCCGCAAGAGGCGCGCTCGCTCCGCCGCATGGCGAGATCACGTCAGCATAGGGATCTTCACGCCCTGAGCGCGCGCCGTCGCGATCGCCTCCTCGTATCCGGCATCGGCATGGCGCGCGATGCCGATCCCCGGATCGTTCGTGAGGACGCGCTCCAGCCGCAAGGCGCCTTCTCTCGTCCCATCGGCGACGATCACCTGCCCCGCGTGCACGCTGTAACCGATGCCCACCCCGCCACCATGATGAAAGGCGACCCAGGACGCCCCCGAGGCCGTATTGAGCAGGGCATTCAGGATCGGCCAATCGGCGATGGCATCGCTGCCGTCCTTCATCCCCTCGGTCTCGCGATATGGAGAGGCGACCGATCCGCAATCCAGATGATCGCGCCCAATGACGATCGGAGCCGCCAGTTTCCCCCCGCGCACCAGCTCGTTGATCGCTAAGCCGAACTCCGCGCGCTCTCCATAACCGAGCCAACAGATGCGCGCCGGCAGCCCTTGAAACCGCACCTTCTCGCGCGCCAGCGTGATCCAACGGCGCAAGATGCGATCCTCGGGGAACAGCTCCAATACCAAGTCATCCGTCTTCCGAATATCCTCGGGATCCCCCGAGAGGGCGACCCATCGGAATGGCCCGCGCCCTTGGCAGAAGAGTGGTCGAATGTAGGCGACCACAAATCCGGGGAACTCGAAGGCCTCCCTGACGCCCGCCAGCTCCGCCTGCTTCCGAATGTTATTGCCGTACTCGAAGGTGACGGCCCCCTGGCGCTTGAGGGCGAGCATGGCCTCGACATGCCGCGCGATGGACTCATAGGCGCGTTGGATATACTCCCGTGGATTCGCGCGCCGCAAGGTCGCAGCCTCATCCACGCTCAATCCCGCCGGGATGTAGCCGTTCAACGGATCATGCGCGCTCGTCTGATCGGTGAGGACGTCGGGCACGATACCGCGGCGGACCAATTCGGGCAAGACCTCGGCGCAATTCCCCACCAGCCCGACCGAGAGCGCTTCGCCCCGCGCTTTGGCGTCCAGAACCCACCGCAGCGCCTCATCCAGATCGAAGGTCATGCGGTCGCAATAGCCCGTTCGGATCCGCCGCTCGATGCGCGCCGGATCCACCTCGATGCCCAAGTACGCCGCCCCGTTCATCGTGGCCGCCAGCGGCTGCGCGCCTCCCATTCCCCCCATGCCCCCGGAGACGACAAGCCGCCCGCGCAAATCCCCGCCGAAATGGCGTTCGGCCACAGCCGCGAACGTCTCAAACGTGCCCTGCACGATGCCCTGCGTCCCGATGTAGATCCAACTCCCGGCCGTCATCTGCCCGTACATGATGAGCCCCAGGGCTTCCAATCGCAGAAATTCCTCCAACGTCGCCCAATGCGGCACCAGATTCGCATTGGCGATGAGCACGCGCGGCGCCCATTCGTGCGTGCGAAAGATGCCGACGGGTTTGCCCGATTGCACGAGCAACGTCTCATCGTTCTCCAACTCGCGCAGGGAGCGGACGAGCGCCTCGAAGCATTCCCAGTTGCGCGCGGCTTTCCCCGCTCCCCCGTAGACGATGAGTTCTTCGGGTCTCTCCGCCACCTCGGGATCGAGATTGTTCATCAGCATGCGCAGGGCGGCCTCTTGATGCCACCCCTTGCACGTGAGCTCGCGACCGCGCGGGGCTCGAATGACTCGCGATGTCATGACCCCCCCCTCCTCTGCTGAAGTCTCACCGTACCTCTGCCAAGTATATCACCGCTTGAACCCGCCTGAACATCGAGAGCGGGAGAGCCAAGCCCTCGCCGCCGAAGGGCAACACGTGGTCAGGCGAGGGCGCGCATCGCCTCACGCACGGCCTCGAGCGTCGCCTCGATCTCCGCCTCTTCGTGCGCTGCGCTCACGAAAGCCGTCTCAAACGGCGATGGGGGCCAGTAGATCCCACGCTCCAAAAGGGCGTGGAAGAACCGTCGAAATCGCTCGCGATCGGTCGTCGCGGCCGAGGCCCAATCGGTGACCGCGCGGTCGGTGAAGAAGATGGTCAGCATCGAGGCGATGTGATTCACGCGAACGGGCACGCCGCATCGCTCCGCCTCCGCCGCGATTCCCTCGGCCAAACGCGTCGTCAGGCGCTCAAGCCGCGGATAGAGCGTCTCTCGCTCGCGCTTCAGCACGCGCAGCGTCGCCAGTCCGGCGGCCATCGCCAGCGGATTCCCCGCGAGCGTGCCCGCGTGATAGACGGGGCCTTCCGGGGCGAGCCAGCGCATGATCTCACTCCGTCCGCCGAACGCGCCAACGGGCAGACCCCCGCCGACGATCTTCCCCAAGCAAGTCAGATCGGGACGGATACCGTAAAGCCCTTGCGCCCCATGATACCCCACGCGAAATCCTGTGATCACCTCGTCGAAGATGAGAAGTGCGCCGCGACGTTCTGTCAGCTCGCGCACTTTCGACAAGAAGCCGGGCTTCGGCAGAACGCACCCCATATTGCCCACGATGGGCTCGATGATCACACAGGCGATGTCCGCCCCATGCGCCTCGAAAGCCTGCTCCAGAGCGCGCTCATCGTTGAAGGGGAGGACGAGCGTCTGCGCCGCCACGTCGGGCAGGACGCCGGGGCTATCGGGCAGCCCCAGAGTCGCGACGCCGGAACCCGCGCGCACCAGAAGCGCATCGGCGTGGCCGTGATAACACCCCTCGAATTTCACGACCTTGCGACGCCCGGTGAAGGCGCGCGCCAACCGAATGGCGCTCATCGTCGCCTCCGTGCCTGAGCTAGTCATCCGCACCTTCTCGATCGAAGGGAGCGCTTCGCCGATCTCCTCGGCCATCTCGACCTCCAGAGATGTCGGCGCGCCATAGGACACCCCCTTGCGCACCGCCTCTTCCACCGCGCGGACGACTTCCGGATGCGCATGGCCGAGGATCATCGGCCCCCATGACCCCACGTAGTCAATGAACCGGTTCCCATCCACATCTTCCAGATAGGCGCCGCGCGCCGAACGGATGAAGAGCGGCTCTCCGCCGACAGCCCGAAAGGCGCGTACCGGACTATTGACCCCACCGGGGATCACCGCTACAGCTCGACGGAACCATTCGGCCGAGCGCGCTCGCGAAAGCCCTCGCGTCATAGCCCCCTCCCTTCATGCCTCGTGGCGATCGGACAGTAGTCTATCCGCCCTCGAAGCTCCCTGCAATCTCTGGGTCCGAGCGATTGCCGAGCCCTGCGCCCAACGGGAATAATTGACAGGTGGCACGACATCAGGGGAGGAGGCGCGGTGATGAGCCAATTCTCAACTCGACACCTCATGCTCATTGGGATTCTCTCGGGAGTGATCGCCGTCGGCTTGTTCATCGGTTATCAGCGATGGGTGGACCGACCGGCGAGCCTATTCGGATCGCCCCCGACGTTCGACCTCCCGCAGACGTCCTCCGGCCCGGCGACGCTCACCGAGGATGAGCGGAACAACATCGAGATTTACAAGGCCGTCTCACCCGGGGTCGTCAACATTCGCACCGTCACGCTGGTGCAAGATTTCTTCGCCGTCTACCCCGAGGAGGGGAGCGGCTCCGGTTCGATCATTGACGAACAGGGGCACATCCTGACGAACTATCACGTCATCGAAGGGGCGCGGCAGCTGTTCGTCACCCTGGCCGATGGCAGCGAATATCGGGCGACGCTCGTCGGCGGCGATCCCGACACGGACCTGGCCGTGATCAAGATCAATGCGCCGCGCGAGAAGCTGACCGTCGTCCCCATGGGCGACTCGGATAAGTTGGCCGTCGGGCAGAAGGTCCTGGCCATCGGGAATCCGTTCGGCATCGGTCAGACGCTCACCCGAGGGATCATCAGCGCCCTGGGGCGTCCCTTGCGCGCCGAGAACGGGCGCCTCATCGAAGGCGCCATCCAAACCGACGCTTCGATCAACCCGGGGAACTCCGGCGGGCCGCTCTTGAATTCGCGCGGGGAGATGATCGGTGTGAACACGGCCATCCTCTCCCCGTCGCGCGGGAGCGTGGGTATCGGCTTCGCCATCCCGATCAATCTGGCGCGCCGCATCGTCCCCGACCTCATCGCCTATGGGCGCGTGCGCCGACCCTGGCTCGGCATTGATGTCTTCCCGATCCCCGTCTCCGCCTTGGCGGACGAATTGGGCCTGCCCGTGCGCTCCGGCGTGCTGGTCTCGCAGGTCATCTCTGGAGAGTCGGCCGATCGCGCCGGGATCCGCGGCGGGAACCAGCCGGTGCGCATTCGGGGCCGCCTCTTCTACTTGGGCGGCGACATCATCTATGAGATCAACGGGGAGCGGATCAATGCCGTGGATGACATCTCGCGCATCCTCACGCGCTTTCGCCCCGGCGATACCATCACGGTCACCATCTATCGGGGCCGACAGCGGATGACGCTCTCGGTGAAGCTGACCGAGAAACCGGCGAACCTGTGAGATCGCTGACCGACGGCTGCCGGGGAGCGTCAGGGATCGCGCGCTGCGCTTCCTTGGCGCTGCGTTCGGTCGGGTGCGCCGCTCTCGGTTCGCTACACCATATCGGACCGCACGGTGACCCAGCGCCAGCGGATGTCAAAACGCCAGAGGCCGACCGCGCGGGCCTCGGCGAGCGCCTGTTCGAATTCCCAGGAGGTGATCCGACGATTGATCTCCCGAAAGCGATCGTCCGTGCGCGCCTTCCAGGCGGGATGGTATTGGTCCATGATGTTGACGTAGGTATCGCGGGAGACCTCCTCGGCCAGGTAGCGCAGGATCTGGCGCGTATCCTCCAGCAACCCCGGCATGACCAGATGTCGCACGAGGACACCCCGTCGCGCCAGTCCGTCTTCATCCACGCGCAGCTCGCCCACCTGTTCGTGCATGGCGCGGATCACGCGACGCGCGACCTCCGGATAATCGCGCGCGAGCAGGTACTTGCGCGCGTGTTCGGGATGCCACAGCTTGAAATCGGGCATGTAGATGTCCACGACGCCCTCCATCAGGCGGATGCTGTCGAGGCTATCGTAGCCGCTCGTGTTATACACCAGCGGCACGCGCAAGCCACGCTCGATGGCCAGCGGCAGCGCTTCCAGAATCTGCGGCACCACGTGCTCCGGCGTCACGAAGTTGATGTTGTGGCACCCCGCCTCCTGCAATCGGAGCATGAGGGCGGCCAACTCCGCCGGCGTGACCTCCTCCCCCTCCCCCAATTGGCTCGTCTCCCAATTCTGGCAGAAGACGCAGCGAAGATTGCAAAAGGCGAAGAAGATCGTCCCTGATCCGTTCCACCCCCGCAGGCAATCTTCTTCGCCGAAGTGCGGAAAGGCGCTGGAGACGCGCGCCCAACGGCCGCTGCGACAGACGGCGAACTTGTTCTCCAAGCGATTCACCCGGCAATCGCGCGGGCACACGGTGCATGAGCGCAGGAGCTCGCGCGCCTGTTCGACCTTCTCCTTCAAGCGCCCCTCCTCATACGTGCGGAGGTACGCGGGGACGAACGCGCGACGCGGGAGGAGGAAGCGCCCATCGCCATGCAGCTCGCGCGGAACGATTGTCCATCTCGCCCACATAGTCCCCTCACAACAGCTCCGGGACGATCATCCACCGGAGGCGCCAATTCGCTCCCTCTCGACGCAAGCAGACGAGGCCGCCCATTTGGAAGGCGATGAGCCCTTCGGGGATCGCCCCCCCTGAGAGCAAGCGCGCGCTCAGCCGATCCAGATGCGGCAGATGCCCGACGAGCATGAGGTCTTCGCTCTCGGCGCGCACCCGCTCGATCCAGAGCGTCGGATCGGCCAGCGGGTCCAACCCCTCGGTCGCGCGACATCCCTCGCGAGGATGGAGCACGCCCGCCAGGACTTCGGCCGTTTGTTCAGCGCGCGTCTTGCCGCTATGATAGATCGCCCGAAGCGGCGGCAGCGGATGCGCCTGCAGGAACGCCGCGATCTTGCGAATATCCGCCCATCCCTTCCCGGTCAACGGGCGCGCGGG
>BEHK01000041.1 GCA_002898775.1 bacterium HR08
GCGGCGGCAGCGGATGCGCCTGCAGGAACGCCGCGATCTTGCGAATATCCGCCCATCCCTTCTCGGTCAACGGGCGCGCGGGATCTTCCTCCTCGCGCTTCGCCTCGGCATGCTGCACGAGGTAGAGATTCATGCCGACTCCCTCCCTTCAGCGTTCTCGAACGCTCGCCACGCTCTCGGCGTAGGTGAGCACGCGACCTCCGTGCTGAGCCTGAAATGCCCGCGCATCGGATTCGCGGGCGAAGGCGATCAGACTCGGCAAGCACCGATCCCAGTGCCGCTCATACACGACGCCGGGCTCGCGCAATGGCGCGGGGCGGCAACACGTCATCACCTCGCTCCCCTCCACGTAGACGGCCCGCTCCGCTTCGATCTGCCGTCCGGAGGCGAAATCCGTCGCCCAGGCCGCGCGCACGCGCTCAGGCGCACGCAGCCGAGCGTGGAGCCCGCAGCGGGGGCAGCAGGTCCGCTCGCGTTCGCCGTCGTCCAGGTGGAGCACGAACATCTGCCCGGGATGAACCGAGCGGCCGCAGACTCGACACAGTGGCGCGCGCTCCTGCAGCACGTGGGAGACGGCGAAATATCCGCCGATCCCGACGGCGAGGATCAGGACGAGGCTACCCAGAGCGGCGCGCCGTCGCATGGTCCGCCCTCCACGTGACCACGGAAATTATACGCCCATGGCGCGCCGGCCCCCAAGCGCGCCACGGCGGTGGAGAAATCGTCCGATCGGTGCTACACTAGCCCTCTCTCGCCAACAGGCGGCGATGCGAGCGGACATGAACATCGAGGAACAACTCGCCTATCTGAAGCGCGGCGTCGTGGACCTGATCCGCGAGGAGGACCTGCGGCGGAAGTTGGAGCGCTCGCGGCAGACGCGACGTCCGTTGCGGGTGAAGCTCGGCGCCGATCCGACGGCACCGGATCTGCATCTGGGCCATACGGTCGTGCTCCGCAAGCTGCGCCATTTCCAGGAGCTCGGGCACACGGTCATCTTCCTCATCGGCGACTTCACGGGCATGATCGGCGATCCTACGGGGCGCTCGGTCACGCGCCCGCCGCTCTCGCGCGAGGAGATCCAGGCCAATGCCGAGACGTATAAGCAGCAGGTCTTCAAAATCCTCGATCCCGAACGGACGGTCGTCGAGTTCAATTCCCGGTGGCTCGGCGCGCTGCGGAGCGAAGAGTGGATCCGCCTGACGGCGAAAGTGACCGTCGCGCAGATCCTCGAGCGCGACGATTTCCAGAAGCGCCTGCGCGAGGGCTCGCCGATCAGCCTGCACGAATTGCTCTATCCCGTCGCGCAAGCCTATGACTCGGTCGTGCTGCAGGCGGATGTCGAGCTGGGGGGGACGGATCAGAAGTTCAATCTGCTGCTCGGGCGCGATCTGCAACGCGAATTCGGGCAAGAGCCACAAGTCGTCATGACGGTGCCCTTGCTCGTGGGCACCGACGGCGTGCAGAAGATGTCGAAGTCCTACGGGAACTACATCGGCATCATGGACCCCCCGGAAGAGATCTACGGCAAGGTCATGTCCATCTCGGATGAGCTGATGTGGACATACTATGAACTGCTCACGGATGTCCCCGCTGAGGAGCTGGCGCGGTGGCGCGCTGAGGCCGAAGCGGGGCGCGTGAACCCGCGCGACCTGAAGGCGCAATTGGCGCGCCGTCTGGTGGCGGAGTTCCACTCCGAAGAGGCCGCGCGCCGCGCCGAAGAGGAGTTCAACCGCGTCTTTCGCGAGCGAGGCCGGCCGAGCGAGATCCCGGTCTTTCACCTCTCGGCATCGGTCGGGGATCGAGTGGAGCTGGCGCGCGTACTCGTC
This sequence comes from bacterium HR08, assembly GCA_002898775.1. Taxonomy (GTDB): domain Bacteria; phylum Acidobacteriota; class Blastocatellia; order HR10; family HR10; genus HR10. The sequence goes on from BEHK01000041.1 coordinate 1,827, forward strand.
CAGGCGGGCTTGGCTCCCTCTATGCGCGAAGCGCGCCGCCTCATCGAGCAAGGCGGCGTGCAGGTGGAGGGGGAGCGCATCACCGATCCCCGCGCTCAGATCCCGGTGAAACCGGAGTTCGTGCTGCAGGTGGGCAAACGCCGATTCGTGCGCGTCCGCAGTCGGGAGACGCCGAATCCCATGCCCACATGACGCTCTCTCAGGAGGTGATGAGCATGACGAGACTCACGCTTGTGCTCGCTCTCTTCCTCATCGGGAGCGCGATCCCACCAGCCAGCGCCCCACAGCAGCCGCCCTCGGAGGAGAAGCTGTGGGCGGAAGCGCTGCGCCTCCACCGGGAGGCCATCGTCGTGGACACGCATTCGGATGTGACCTCGCGCATGCTCGATGAGGGCTTCGATATCGGCCGGCGGGCCAGCGACGGCCACATGGACATCCCCCGCATGAAGGAGGGGGGGATTGACGCGCAGTTCTTCGCCATCTACGTCGCCGCGCGCTACGCGCGCGAGGGTGGTGCGGCTCGTCGCGCGCTCGATATGATTGACGTCGTCTATCAAGCCCTCGAGCGGTATCCGAACGACCTGGAATTGGCGCTCTCGAGCGAGGACATCCGCCGCATCGCCCGCGCGGGGAAGATCGCCGTGCTCATGGGGATCGAGGGGGGACATGCCATCGAGGACAGTCTCGGCGCACTGCGTATGTTCTACCGGCTGGGCGTCCGCTACATGACGCTCACGCATACGAACACGAACAATTGGGCCGATTCCTCCGGTGATCAACCGCGACACAACGGGCTCACGGAGTTCGGCCGCCAGGTCGTGCGGGAGATGAACCGGCTCGGGATGCTCGTGGACATCTCTCACGTCTCGGATAAGACCTTCTACGACGTCCTGGAGACGACGCGCGCCCCGGTGATCGCCTCTCACTCCTCGGCGCGCGCGCTGACCAACATCCCGCGCAATATGAGCGATGACATGCTCCGCGCGCTGGCGCGCAACGGCGGCGTCGTGATGGTCAACTTCGGCTCCTGGTTTGTGGACCAGAACTATGCCGAGGCGGAGGCCCAGCGCCGCGAGCGATTGCGCCCCCAGCTGGACGCGCTGCGCGCTCGCTACGCGAACGATCCGACCCGACTGCGTCAGGAGACCGAACGGCTCTTTCGCGAACACCCCCTCCCTCGCCCTCCGCTCAGCCGCTTGATTGACCACATTGATCACATCGTCAAAGTGGCCGGCATTGACCACGTCGGTCTGGGTTCGGATTTCGACGGCGTGGACAGTTTGCCCGAAGGCCTGGACGATTGCTCGAAGCTGCCGCGCATCACCTACGAACTGCTCAAACGCGGCTACAGCGAGCGGGACATCAAGAAGATCCTCGGCGAGAACTTCCTGCGCGTCTTCGCCCGCGCCGAGGAGGTCGCCCGCCAGATGCAGCGGGAGCGCCAATGACCTGCGCGCCAGACAGCCCTTGATCATCGCGCGGGAGGGAGTCACCTTCGACCGGAGGAGGACATGAACTGGCACGCCTTCCTGACGACGTTCGCTCTCATCTTCCTCGCCGAGATGGGCGATAAGACCCAACTGACGGCCATCAACATGGTCTCACGCACGAAGTCTCCAGTGGCGGTCTTCCTGGGCGCTTCCCTGGCCATGAGTGTCGTGACCTTACTGGGGGTCCTCGGGGGAACGTTGCTCGTGCGATATGTTCCCGAAGAGTACCTGCGCAAGATCGCCGCGAGCGCCTTCATCCTCATCGGCCTGGCGATGCTCCTCGGAAAATGGTGAGCGCGAGGAGGTCGCGAGCGGCACCGGAGGAGCGGTGAACCCGCGTTGCCCCTCCCGCCGGGGGGAATTTATAATGAAAACTCGCGGCCGACGCGAAGATCACGCGCGAGGCGATCGGCGATGAAAGCGAAGTATTATCCGCACGAGGTCGAGGCGAAGTGGCAAGCCCGATGGGAACAGGAGCGGGCGTTTGAGGTTGACGTTGACCCCACGCGCCCGAAGTTCTATTGCCTGGAGATGTTGCCGTATCCCTCGGGCCGCCTTCACATGGGACATGTCCGCAACTACACGATCGGCGACGCCCTCTCCTGGTACAAGCGTCTGCAAGGGTACAACGTCCTGCATCCGATGGGGTGGGATTCGTTCGGGCAGCCGGCCGAACAGGCGGCGATCAAGCGCGGGATTCATCCGGCGGTCTGGACCGAGGAGAACATCGCCTACATGCGGCAGCAACTGCGCCGGCTCGGCATCAGCTACGATTGGCGCCGCGAGATCGCCAGCCATACGCCCGAATACTACCGATGGAATCAATGGTTCTTCCTCAAGATGTACGAGCGGGGGCTCGTCTACCGGAAGCTCTCGCCCGTGAACTGGTGCCCGCAATGTCAAACCGTCCTCTCGAACGAGCAGGCGCAAGGCGGATGCTGGCGCTGCGGCTCGGCCGTCGAGCAACGACAGCTCGAACAATGGTTCGTGAGGATCACCGAGTATGCCGAGGAGTTGCTCAAAGGCTTGGAGGAGCTGGGCGACGGATGGCCCGAACGCGTGCGCACGATGCAGCGGAATTGGATCGGCAAGAGCGTCGGGGTGACGGTGGATTTCCCCATTGAGGGATGGGACGAAGCGATCTCGATCTTCACCACGCGCATTGATACGATCTACGGCGCCAACGCTGTGCTGTTGGCCCCCGAACATCCGCTGGCTCGACGCTTGGCCGAAGCCTCCGTTGATCGCGACCGCGTGCGGGACTTCATCGCCCGCCTGGAGAAGATGGATCGGCGCGCCCGTTCGGCCGAGGACATGGAGAAGGAGGGCATGGAGACCGGATTCTTCGCCCGCAATCCCTTCACCGGCGAACGGCTCCCCATCTGGATCGCGAACTTCATCCTGATGGACTATGGGACGGGGGCGATCATGTCCGTGCCGGCGCACGATCAGCGCGATTTCGAGTTCTCGCGGAAATACGGCCTGCCCATCCGACAGGTGATCGCGCCGCTGGATGAAGACGGGCGCCCGGTCGTCTTCGCCGAGCTGACAGCGGCGTATGAGGGCGAGGGGATCCTGATCCATTCGGGACCCTTCGATGGCCTCGCGTCAGAAGAGGCGCGGCGTCGCCTGACCGAATATGCGGAGCAGCAGGGGTTCGGGCGCGCCACCGTCCACTATCGCTTGCGCGATTGGGGGATCTCGCGTCAGCGCTACTGGGGCACGCCCGTGCCGATGATCCATTGCCCGCAGTGCGGCATCGTCCCCGTACCGGAGGACCAATTGCCCGTCATCCTGCCGCCCGACGCGCCGTTCACGGGCGAGCGCGGATCTCCTCTGGATCACGTCCCGGAATTCGTCCACACGACCTGCCCGAAATGTCACGGGCCGGCGCGCCGCGATACGGACACGATGGACACCTTCGTGGATTCCTCCTGGTACTACTTCCGATATTGCGATCCGAAGAACGACCGAGCGCCCTTCGATCCCGAGATCGTGCGCTACTGGCTGCCCGTGGATCAGTACATCGGCGGGATCGAGCACGCCATCATGCATCTGCTCTATACCCGCTTCTGGTGCAAATTCATGCGCGACCTGGGGCTGGTCGAATTCTCCGAACCCGTCACGCGCTTGCTCACACAAGGCATGGTGCTCAACATCGTCACCGAAGGCCCGTATGCCGGCCGGTGGATGGCCATGTCGAAATCGCTCGGCAACGGCGTGGATCCCGACGATATGATCCAGAAGTACGGCGCGGATACGCTGCGCCTCTTCATCCTCTTCGCCGCTCCTCCGGAGAACGAGCTGCAGTGGAAAGAAGAGGGCGTCGAAGGGGCGTTCCGCTTTCTCCGCCGCATTCACGCTCTGCTGTGGAAGTGGCACGAGGTCCTCGCTCGCCGCTTCGCGACACTCCCGCAGCCCGAGCCGGAACGACTCACTCCCGAACAGCGAGCGTTGCGGCGAAAGACGCACCAGACGATCCGGGGTGTGACCGAAGACATCGAGTCGCACTTCCAGTTCAACACGGCGATCGCGAAGCTGATGGAGCTTTTGAATGCCATCGGGGATTTCGAAGCGCGCTTCCACGCGGTGGAGGAAGCCACCGAGGCCGATCTCTACGTCCTCGGCGAGGCGATTCAGGCGCTCGTCGTGATGCTCGCGCCTTTCGCCCCGCACTTTGCCGAGGAGATGTGGGAAGCGCTCGGTCACTCCGAGAGCCTGGTGAAAGCCCGCTGGCCGAGATACGACGAGCGATGGGCTCAGGCCGAGACGCTGGAGATCCCCGTGCAGATCAACGGGAAGCTCCGCAGCCGCATCTTCCTGCCGCCCGGGACGCCGCCTGAGGAATATGAGCGCGCGGCTCTGGCCGATCCGAGAGTGCAGGCCTTCATCAATGGGCGCACGGTCATCAGAGTCATCGTCGTCCCCGAGCGGTTGGTGAATGTCGTCGTGCGATGAACGCTTCTCCCCTGACGCGGCACCCCGCTCGTCGCGAGACCGAACACGAGGAGGACCCGATGAGCACCCCCCTTCGCTTCGGCGTGCTGACGCAAACGCATCACACGAGTTGGGAGGAATTGTGTCGGACGTGGCATCTGCTCGATGACCTGGGGTACGACACGGCGTGGACATTCGACCATTTCTTCCCCATCTTCGGCGATCCGTCCGGCCCCTGTCTGGAAGGATGGATCGCGCTGACGGCGCTCATGGTGCAGACCTCGCGCGTGCGCGCGGGCGTGCTCGTCACGGGGAATACGTATCGGCATCCGGCCGTGCTGGCGAAGATGGGGGCGACGCTCGACCACATCAGCGGGGGTCGCCTGATCCTGGGCTTGGGCGCCGCCTGGTTCGAGCGGGAGCATGTCGCCTACGGCATCCCCTTCTACACGATGGCCGAGCGCATTCGGCGCCTGGGCGAAGCCGTCCATCTCATCAAACGCCTCTGGACGGAACCGCAGGTGACCTTCGAGGGACGATTCTACCGCCTGCAGGAGGCGTACTGCGAGCCGAAGCCGGTGCAACGCCCGCATCCGCCGATCATGATTGGGGGTGGGGGGGAGAAGTTGACGTTGCGCGTCGTCGCCGAATACGCCGACCAGTGGAACACGTTTGGTTCGCCGGAGGATTTTCGGCGCAAGATCGCCATCCTGCGCGAGCACGGTCGCGCCGTCGGACGCCCTATCGAGGAGATCGAAGTCTCCTGGGCCGGCGTCATGCACGTGACCGACTCGGCGAGCGAGAAGGCTGCGCTCCTGCACGCGCTCGCCGAGACCTACGGCCGACCCGTGGAGGCCGTCGAACCCACGGTCCTCGTGGGCTCAACCGAAGAGATCATCGAGCGCATCGGCCGCTATCTCGAGGTCGGCGTCACGCATTTCATCTGCGTCGCGCGGCCACCGTTTCATCACCCCTCGCTGCGCCAATTCGCCGAACGGGTCATCCCGAGAGTGCGCGCCGAGCACGGGGAGAGCGCGGCATGAGGCGGAGCGCCATCGTCGGTGGGTTCTTCGCGCTCTTGCTCCTTGCGGGGCCGTGCGGGTACCGGCGCGCGTCCGTGTCCCTGCCCGGCCACATCCGCACGCTCGCGATCCCGGCCTTTCAGAACACGAGCTTGCAGTACCGCGTCGAGCATCGGTTCACACAAGCCGTCATGGAGGAATTCCTGCACCGCACGCGGCGCATCCGCATCACGTCCGATCCTCAGCAGGCCGACGCGGTGCTTTTGGGGAACATCCGCTCGTTCGCGCATCGCGGGGTCGTTCTCGACGAGACGGGGCGCGTCCGCGTGTATGAGATCGCGATCACCGTCGGCGTCACCCTGCGCGATCTCACCCGCAACGTCATCCTCTTCGATCAACCGCATTTCGTCTTTCGGGGCGAATATGAGATTCCGGAGGGCCCCGAGAGCCTCTTCGCGGAAGAGGGGCCGGCTCTGGATCGCATCGCGCGCGAATTCGCGCGCAGCCTCGTCTCTCTCATCCTCTTCGGGACATGACGAAGCGGCTCACGCCCGAGGCCTTCCGAAAAGCTCTGGAGCGGGGGGAGATCGAACCGCTCTATCTCTTCACCGGATGGCTGCCGGAGGGCGCGCGGCGGACCGGGGAGGAGCTGATGTCTGCCCCGGAGGAATATCTGCTCGGCGAAGCTCTGCGCGCGCTCATCGCCCGAGCGCTGGATCCGGCGCACCGCGCGTTCAACCTCTCGCAGTTCTCGGCGGTCGAGACCCCGCTTGCGGACATTCTGGCCGCAGCGCGTGAACTCCCCGTGCTCTCTCCCAGACGCCTGGTGATCGTGCGCGACCTCGACAAGCGACTGAAAGCTCCGGAAGGCGTCTCCAGTGCTTCGGAGCCCGCGAGCGAATCCGCGCCGCTCATCGAATACCTGAAACATCCGATCCCCACGACGACGCTCGTCTTCATCCTCGAACGCGTGGACCGTCGGCTGACGATCGTCACCGCCCTGATGAAGGCGTGCACGATCGTCGAATTCCGACGCCTCTCCGAACGGGAGGCGCTCGAATGGGTGAAGGAATATGTGCGCCGCCATCACGGCACCATCGAGGACGCGGCGGCGGCCGCCCTCGTGGGCTTGGTGGGATCGGACCTGATGCTCCTGGCTGTCGAGCTGGACAAGCTCCTCACGTTCGTCGGCGAGCGCGGCCACATCGCGCGCTCGGATGTCGAGGCTCTGGCCGTGCGTCATCGCGAACACTCGAATTTCGAGCTGACGGATTGGATCCTCGCGCGCCGACCGGCAGCGGCCTGGCGCATCTTGCGCCGGCAACTGGATGCGGGCGAGGAACCGGTGAAGCTCCTGGGCGCCATCGCCAGCCTCTACCGGCGCATGCTCCTCGCCAAGGAACTGATGGCGCGCGGTGCGCCGAGCGCGGAGGTCGCCCGCGCGGCCGGACTGCCGCCGCTGGCCGCCGGGAGATTCAACGAGCACGTGCGGCGCATCCCGCGCGAGGAGATCATCGCTGGCCTCCAGCAGATCGCGCGCGCGGATGACGCGCTCAAAAATTCACTCGGGCCTCCTGACGCCCTTCTCGAATTCTTGATCTATCGCCTGTGCGCACCGACCGAAGAGGAGACGACCGTCTGAGGGCGTTCGTTCGGCGATCACGAGAGCACCTCGCCGAGGACGAAGCGGCGGAGGGCCTGAGCGAGCCCATCCTCGTCGTTGGTCCCCGTCACATAGTCGCCGAGCGCCTTCAGCTCCTCCTCCGCATTACCCATCACGACGCCGAGCCCCGCGTAGGCGAACATCTCCACATCGTTGCGATTGTCCCCGACGACCATGATCTCCGAGGGCGCGATGTCCCATCGGCGCGCCAGACGATCGAGCGCTCGGGCTTTCGAGGATTCGGGCGAGACGAAATCGAGCAACGCCATATCGCGCCGCGGATACTCGGTGCGCCACACGCGCGCGCGCCCGCGGAATTCGCGCTCGATCGCATCGGCGAAACGGCACGCCTTCTCCCAGCGGTCCACGGTCGTCAGCGCGAGCACAGGATGATCCACATAGCGCCATAAATCCGGCACCGATGCGGCCGGTCGCTGCCACCGGCTCAGGTAGCGGCGCAGCCGCTCGTTCTCCGGCGCGATCGTCTCGACGACGGCCTGCCCATCCCCGTCCGGATCGTCGAAGGCGATCAGGTCCATGCGCTGCGCGCGAGCCCGGCCAATGATCTCGCGCGCCGTCTCCGCATCGAGGAGGCGCGCGTCGAAGACGCGCCCGGCGACGTCCTTCACGAGCGCGCCGTTGTGCAGGATGAGCGGCGTCGTCAGTCCCAGCTCTTCCGCGAACGGACGCGCGTGAGGGAAACTCCGACCAGTGACCAAAACCACGCGCACGCCGCGATCGAGGACCTCGCGGATCGCGGCTCGCGTCGCCGGTGAGATCATCTGCGCCGACGTCAGCAACGTCCCGTCTATATCAATGGCCACGAGCTTCGCCATCGGTATCACCGTACCGACGCCTCGAGCGATTCGTCAAGGTGCGTCTTCCCCTCGCCGACGCCGAAGTTTCATCTCCCCTTTCCTCGACGGGGAAGGTGTGCTACGGTCATGGTCCTATGAACGTGACATCGCTGGTCTGCGCCAAATGTCATCGCTCCTATCCACCGGGGCGCGTCTATCAGCTCTGCGCATGTGGCAAGCCGCTGCTGGTGCGCTATGACCTGGAACGCGCGGCACGCACGCTCACGCGCGCGGCGCTCGCCGGTCGGGAGCCGACGCTCTGGCGGTATCGCGAGGTCCTCCCCGTGGACGATGAGGCGGCGATCGTCTCCCTCGGCGAAGGGTTCACGCCGCTGCTGGCGTGCCGCCGTCTGGCGGAGCGCGTGGGCGTTCGCACCCTCTACATCAAGGATGAATCGGCGAATCCCACGGGCACGTTCAAAGCGCGGGGCATGGCCGTGGCCGTCTCCATGGCGCGACAGCTCGGCCTCCGACGCTTGGCTGTTCCGAGCGCGGGGAATGCCGCCGGCGCGCTCGCCGCTTACGCCGCGCGCGCCGGAGTGGAGGCCTTCGTCTTCATGCCCGCCGATGCCCCCACGGCCAATCGTCGCGAGGCCGAAGCCTACGGCGCGCGCGTCGTGCTCGTGGATGGGCTCATCACCGAGTGCGCGCGGCGCTTGGCCGAGGAGCAAACGGCGCATGGGTATTTCGACGTCTCGACGCTCAAGGAACCGTATCGCGTCGAGGGGAAGAAGACGATGGCCTACGAATTGGTGGAACAACTGGAGGGGTGCGTGCCGGACGTCATCCTCTATCCCACCGGCGGGGGAACGGGACTGATCGGCATGTGGAAGGCGTTCGAGGAGATGGAAGCCCTCGGATGGATCGGAGCGGAACGACCGCGCTTCTTCGCCGTTCAGGCGAGCGGATGCGCGCCGATCGTGCGCGCCTTTCGGGAGGGGAAGGCCGAGGCCGAAGAGATCCGCGACGCCCACACGATCGCCGCCGGACTGCGCGTCCCTCGGGCGCTCGGCGATTTCCTCATCCTCGACATCCTGCGTCGCAGTCGCGGGGGAGCCATTGCCGTCGAGGATCACGAGATCGTGGAGGCCATGCGCGAGCTGGCTCGCCTGGAGGGGGTGTTCGCCGGCCCCGAAGGCGCCGCTTGTCTCCCCGCCCTCAAGAAGCTCCTCGCGCGCGGGGAGATTCGCCCCCAAGAGCGCATCGTCCTCTTCAACACGGGATCGGGATTGAAAGCCCTCGACCTCTGGGATTCCGCCGCCGCCCGATGAGGCCCGCCCCTCAGAATTCGCCGCGCTCCCGCGCCTTCTCATACTCGCGTCGGAGCCGCGCGAGCAGTTCCTCCCGGCGATCGTAGAGCCGCTTGTGTCGCCGTGGCGGGCGCTTGGCCAGGGCGTAGGCCGTGAGGATGGGCAGCGCGACCGTCGTATCCAGATAGACGGTGACGGCATCGGGCAGCCGATCCGGATCCACCTTCCCCCAACTCACGGCTTCCGAGGGCGTAGCGCCCGAAAGCCCGCCCGTATCAGGACGCGCGTCGGTGATCTGCAGGAAGTAATCGTGCCCCCGCTCTTCAATCCCCAGCACTTCCTGAAGCTGCGGCTCCGTCTGCAAGAGGAAGTTCTTCGGCGATCCCCCCCCGAGGATGAAGACGGCGCTCTTGCCGTTCGGATAATCGCGCTTGGCGCTGAGGACGATGGCCGCGGTCTCGTTCACGTCGCGCGCGACATCGAACTTCAGATGATTCCCCAAGAGCGCCTTCGCCGCGACGTTCATGCCGATCGAGCTGTCCCCCGGCGCCGGCGTATAAATGGGCACACCATAGTGATACGCCGCCGAGAGGATGGATCGCCTCCCGCGCCCCAGGAGCCGCTCTCGTTCGAGCACGTACTTGCCCACGAGGTGATGGAATTCCGCCGTGCCCATCTCGCGCTGAAACTCCGGCTGCGAGATGACCTCGTAGTAGAAGCGATCGGTCGAGAGCAATACGTCGTAATCGAAGAAGATGTCGTAGATGCGCACGACCCCATGCCGCCGCAGCTCGACGTCATTGGCATGCGGCGTCCCCCGATGCATAGTGAACCCGATGGCGAAGTGCGTGTCATGATAGAGGTTGGCCCCCGTGGAGACGATCCAATCCACGAATCCGTGCTCGATGAGCGGCACAATGGCCGACATCCCGAGTCCGGCTGGGGTGAGCGCCCCCGTCAGGCTCATCCCCACGGTCACATTCTCTTCGAGCATCTTCTCGACGAAGAGCCGACAGGCCTCGTGCAATCGCCCGGCGTTGTACGCCAGGAAATGCTCCTCCACCAATTCCACGATCGTCGTCGAAGCGGTGATCGGCCGAGGCTCAATCGCTCGCCCGCGCAAGTAACGTTCTTTCGTCATCGCCGTCTCTCCTCCACTGAGAGTCGCCCGCGCGTCTCCGTATCGCGTGCGGGTTCTCGGGAAGGCGGACTCACTCCCCCTCGAACCTCCCGCCATAGCAAACTTCCTGGAAGAAACAGCGGCGGCAGCGCCAGGTCTCCGTCGTCATCGGGAAATCCTCCATCCGAGCGAGATTCCGCTCCGGATCCACGAGCCGCGCGCGCAGATGCGCAGCGCTCTGCAGGATCTCCTCCTTCGCTTCGATGAGCTGCTCTGGCGACACGGCATATTCCTGAACGCCCGCTTCGGACAGCTCCCGCAAGTAGACCGGGACGATCCGCAGGCGATCGTAAGGGATCTCCCAGCGTTCTCGCGCGTAGAGCGCATAGCAGGCGAGCTGGCGGAGATCGTCGGCCCCCTCGCGCCCCGATTTCCAATCGTAGATGTAGAATCGCTCATCGTGCGCGAGCGCGAAATCAATCTTGACCCACACCTTCACATCGCCCACGTGGAAGGCGTCCCGCTTCTCAATCGCCTTCCATGCCGTGCGATCCACCGAGCGAATGAACGCGAAGACCTCCGAGGCCCAGAAGTTCTCCACGCACCGGAGCACATGTTCTTTGATCTCGTCGGTCCGCTCCTTCGGGATCTCGATCCCATAGTAATGCTCGAAGAGATTCACGCGGCGCTTTGGATCGCGCTCCCATTGCCGTTCCTTCGATTCCTTCCATCCCCGGCGCAAGCGCTCGACGGCGTATTCTCGAGCGGCCTCGCGGGTCACCGACTTCCCCTCCCACAATCGCCGCAAGATCCACTCGATCGTCCCATGCACGATCTCCCCCGCCCACATGTCGAGGTTCTTCATCTTCGTGAAGCGATAGCACGCCCGGGCCAGCCCGCTCGCCTCTGGCTCCCACCCTCCCCAGAAGGCATAGTGCGCGAGGTAATACCGACGGGGACACTCCTGAAATTCCCGATGGCGAGAGATGGACCATGCGAATTCGTTCACGATCTCCGTCATATCGGCTCAAGTGTAGCGATCGCCCCCAGGATCGCGCCAGAGCGTCGCGCGCCTCACCCGAAGCGGAGAGGAGGCTCGCGCCTCCCCAGAGGTTCGGCCCCGGTGCATGGAGGATCGCGGCGGCCCTCATCGCACCTGAGGACAGAGGGGAGCCCCCAGACGGCCGAGGTCGCCTGAAGGCCCCCGGCGGTGGGAATGCCGTTGAAGGCGAGGCGCTCTCAGTGTAGGCCAAGCCTGGGTGTTCGTCAAGAGCGATCGGCTGAAGCGCTCTCCGAAGCCCGCGCGACCGACTCCACGCGAAGTTGCGTGAGCCGCCGCCCCTCGATCTTCTCGACGATGAAAGCCACCCCGTTATGGACCACCCGATCACCCGGCAACGGCAACTTCCCCAATCGCGCCATGATGAATCCCGCCATCGTCGTATACTCATCCGACTCCGGCACATCCAGATGCAATCGCCGATTCACCTCGCGAACGGTCACCCCTCCATCCAGGAGGATCGTCCCATCCGGCCTCACGCGAATGCGCTCCTCGTCCAGGTCATGATCGTGCTCATCCGCGATCTCTCCGACCAACTCCTCCAGGACATCCTCCAGCGTGAGAAGCCCCTCGATCGCGCCGTATTCGTCCACGACGATCGCGAGATGGCTCTTCTGCTGCCGCATCTGCCGCAAGACTTCATCCAGGGGAGCCGTGTCGGGAACGAAGAGCGGCCGATGCAGGATGGCCTCCAAGCGGAAGCGTTCGGGATGACGCAAGTAGCGCAGCAGGTCTTTCCCATGCAGGACGCCGATGATATTGTCCGGCTCTCCCCGATAGACGGGGATGCGCGAATAGCCCGTCTCCTCGAAGACGCGCAGCAGGTCCTCGAACGGCGTGGCGGCCTCGACGGTCACCATATCGGCGCGCGGGCGCATGGCCTCGCGCGCGGTCGTCGCCGTGAAGGCGAAGACGTTGCTGATGAGCTGATGCTCTTCGGCCTCCAGCAATCCCTGCTCGCGGCTCACGTTAATCAGATGCTGAATCTCCTCGGCGTACATCCCCCCGCGCGTCCGCGAAGAGGGAATGCGCAGCAGGCGCACGAGTCCCAATCCCGAACGGTTGAGCAGGTGAATGAAGGGGAAGAAGACGCGATAGAAGATCGCCATCGGTCGGGCGATCCACAGGGCGACCTGCGGCGTGCGCTCCAGCGCCAGCGTCTTGGGCGCCAATTCCCCCGCGACGACATGCAGGAAGGTGATGATGGCGAACGCCAACGCGATGGCGATCGAGTGGATGGCCACCGGATGCAGCCAGGTCGAAGGGGTGCCGATCCGCGCCAAGAGATCCTCGGGAAGTCCCGCTCTCACTCGTTCGAGCGCAGCCGCGATCAGCCGAGCCAGCGCCGGTTCTCCCAACCAGCCGAGCGCCAAGCTCGCGATCGTGATGCCCAGTTGCGTGGCCGCAATGTAATCGTCCAGATGATCCAGCAGCGGCAATAACAGACGCGCGCGCCGATCGCCCTTGGCTGCCTGCGTCTCCACCCAGGACCGACGCACGGCCACCAACGCGAACTCCGACGCGACAAAAAATCCGTTGGCCAGAACCAGAAGAATGATGAGCCCGAGGCGGATGAAGCTCTCTATCGCACTAGAATCGTCCATCATCTCACGTCATGAGCGGACCTCTTTGTGCCTCATCACGTGCCCGCGGCGAAGACGCGCGGGACCCGCCCATTTCGATGCTTCGCGCACGCCTGTTCCAAGGCCTGATCAATCAGCGAATCAACCTGTCCCACCGAGCGCCGCAACGCGTCGGCCACCTCCGAGACGATCAGATACCGCGCCTTCTCCAAGAGCCGCTTCTCCCGGAACGAGAGCGGCTTGATCGTGTTCAGATAGACGAGCGTCTTCAACACATACGCGATCTCGAAGATGTCTCCCGTCCGCATGCGCTCGGTGAACTCTTTGTATCGCCCCTTCCAATCCATCGGGGGGTCCTCGAAATCATCGGCCAGGACTTGGAGCAGGCGATGACATCCGTCGGGCGTGATGGGCGGCCGCAATCCCACCTCGCGCGCCGTGGCCGTCGGGACCATGACGATGGAGTTGGTCGCGATCAGCCGGAGCTGATAAAACTCGCAGATCTGTCCCGTGCAGACTTCCCGCACGCAAATCGCTTCGATGACGCCAAGCCCGTGATTCGGATAGACGACCTTTTGCCCGACCTTGAAATCCACGACTACCTCCTTGGCGGCTGAGAGATCGGCGGTGAGACGAAGAAAGGGTTCCCCGCGGTATGAAAAATTCGATCTGGCTCGCCTGCCCGTCTCATACCCTCACGGTGTCCATCATTTCATCACCGGCGATGCTAAATGTAGCACCGGCGCTCCCCTCGCGTCAAGCCGAGTCAGGCCTTCCCCGTCCCCCCTTTCCGGAGGCGCGGCGCGGGACGGGGTTTGACGAGCTCGTTTGGACATCCCTATACTGAACGAGGTCATGCGCATTCTGGCCGTAGATCCGGGGATGAAGCGTATCGGCCTGGCGCTCTGCGATGAGCTGGAGATCAGCGTGCGTCCGCTCGTCGTCTTGACGGCGCGAGGAGTGAAGCGGGATGCGCAGGCCATCGCTGAGCTGGCGCGCGCGCACCAGGTGGGGCGGATCGTTGTGGGACTGCCGCTCAATATGGACGGCACCGTCGGTCCCTCCGCGCGACGCGCGCGAAAGCTCGCCCACCGCCTCCGCGCGCTCACGGGCCTGCCCGTCTCCTTATGGGATGAACGCCTGACGTCGGTCGAAGCTGAAATGCTTCTTCGCGAGCGCGGCGAGCGGCCGACGCCGGAGCGGGTAGATCAAGTGGCTGCGTGCGTGATCCTCCAGGACTTCCTCACCGCTCTTCGCTCCGATCGTGCGGCGATCGGAGGGCGGGGGGATCATGGCGCGACTTCCCTGGAGGGCCCCTCGTGAACGTACTGGCGCGTGAGGGGGCGCAGTGAGGAGGACCGACGTGAAGATCTCGCGCGACGTTTCCCTTCGCGCTGCGTGGCGCGCGCTTTGCGCGCTCGGACGGCTTTCGGTTTGGACAAGCCGCGCCCAAACTCCCATCCGAATCGCCGGATCGCCCAGGAGCCGGCGCCGTCCCCCGCGACGCGTCCGGTGGCGGCGGCGCGTGCTGGGGCTGATGCTGGTCTTCGCGATCGGTGGGATCGGCGCTGCCGTCCTCTCGCTCGTGATGCCGCGAGAGCACGCGGCCGCCGCGCGCGTGATCACTATCGCTCCAGGGACTGAGGCGCGCCGCATCTTGCATCGGCTCGCGGAAGAGGGGATCATCGCCCATCCCCTCCCCGTCCTCGCCTATCTCGCGCTCACGCGTCAGGGAGCCCACCTGAAAGCCGGCGATTATCGCTTCCCCTCTCCGATCTCGCCTCTGGAGGCCATCCGAAGACTCATTCGCGGCGAGGTCGTCACGGAGAAGATCACGATCCCCGAAGGGCTCAACCGCTTCGAGATCGCCGAGCTGATCGCCCGACTGCCCATCCGCGATGCCGATCGCGCTCTGGAGTTCACCGAAGATGTGAGCCTCATTCGTGATCTCGATCCGCAGGCGGATTCACTTGAAGGCTACCTCTTCCCCGACACCTACATGTACACGCCGTCCACCTCGGCGCGCGAGCTGATCGCGCGTATGGTCCGGCGATTCCGCGAGGTCTTCACCGAGGAGGATCGCGCGCGCGCCCGCGCCCTGGGATTCACCGTTCGCGAGATCGTCACGCTGGCGTCTCTGATCGAGAAAGAGGCGAAGCTGGCCGAGGAGCGCCCGCTCATCTCCTCCGTCTTTCACAATCGGCTGCGGCGCGGGATGCGACTCGAATGCGATCCCACGGTTCTCTACGCCGCGCTCCTCGAAGGCGAAGAGGATCGGATCATTCACCGCTCGGACCTCGCGCGTCCGTCGCCCTACAACACCTACCTCTCTCCGGGCCTTCCCCCCGGCCCTATCGCTTCTCCGGGGCGCGAGGCCTTGCGCGCCGCACTCTATCCGGCCTCGACCGACTATCTCTACTTCGTCGTGGACGGCACGCGGCAGGACGGCGCGCATCGCTTCGCCCGCACATGGGCTGAACATCAGGCGAATGTCGCCATCTATCGCCGGGCTCAAGCGCGCTTCTCCCGCCCTTCGCCTTAGGCGCCCGGCGGCTCTCCGCCCGAGGCGGAGAGCGACGGTTTGCCCATGGCGAGGGGGTGTGGTACTTTAGCCTCCGAAGGGAGGACGGCGATGAGGTCGAATGTGGTGATCCTGGCGGCGGGTCTGGGGACGCGGATGCGATCGCGACGGGCGAAGGTCTTGCATGAGCTGGCCGGACGACCACTCATCGCGCATGTCGTGCGCGCGGTGCTCGGCATTCATCCGGCCCGAGTGATCGTCGTCCTCGGGCCCCAGGCTGAAGAGGTGCGCCGCGTCGTCGAGCGAGAGGTGGCGCGGGCCATGGGCGGAGAGATCGAGCGCCCGCGCGTGCTCTTCGCCCATCAAGATGAGCCGCGCGGAACCGGACACGCCGTTGGCGTCGCCCTGGAGGCGCTCCGAGCGCAGGAGGGGTCTCCCGATCTCCCGGAAGTGACCAGCGCGGATTCGCTCCCCGCGGTGGAGCAATGGCAGGACCCGGCGGTGTGGCACGAACCGCTGATGATCCTCTACGGGGATCTGCCGCTGGTGCGTTCGGAGACGCTCGCGCAACTGCTGCAGGCGCATGCGCGCGGAGAGGCGGTCGCCACACTCCTGACGATGCGCCTGGAGGATCCCACCGGATACGGGCGGATCGTGCGCAGCGCGCACGGTGACGTCGTCCGCATCGTGGAAGAGGCGGAGGCCCGACCCGAAGAGCGGGCGATCACCGAGGTCAACGCGGGCGTGTACGTCTTCGATCCGAAACCGCTGCGGGGGGCGCTCGCCCGGCTTCGGCCGGAGAATCGGCGAGGCGAATACTACTTGACGGATGTCGTGGGCGTGCTCACGAGTCTCGGCTATCGCGTCGGCGCGCTCGAGAGCGCGCATCCCGAAGACCTCTTGGGCGTCAACACGCGCGCGGAACTGGCGCGGGCGGACGCGCTGCTGCGCCGGCGCATTTGTGAGCGATGGCTGCAAGAGGGGGTCACGATCCTCGATCCGAGCACGACGCGCATTGATGCCGATGTCACCATCGGGATGGATACCATCGTGCATCCGCACGTGCACCTGGAGGGGGAGACGCGCGTGGGCGAGGCGTGCGAGATTCACGCCTGGACGCGGATCGTGGATTCGCAGTTGGGGGATCGGGTGATCGTGCGGAATTTCACGGTGATTCAGGGGAGTCGGATCGGGAACGATGTGCGGTTGGGGCCGTTCGCGCACTTGCGAGGGGAAGTGGAACTGGCCGATGAGGTGGTCATCGGCAACTTCGTCGAGGTGAAGAAGTCCCGCATCGGACGGCGGAGCAAGGCCATGCATTTGGCGTACCTGGGTGACGCCACGCTGGGGGAGCGGGTGAACGTGGGGGCGGGGACGATCACCTGCAATTACGATGGGAAGCGGAAGCATCCGACCGTCATCGAGGATGACGTCAAGCTCGGCAGCGACACGATGCTCGTGGCGCCCGTGCGCGTGGGACGCGGAGCGATGACGGGAGCCGGGGCTGTCGTCATCCGCGATGTGCCCGCGCGCACGCTCGTCGTCGGCGTTCCGGCCGTCGAGAAGAAGACGCTCGAAGCGGAAGAGACATCTTCGGAGGAATCCTCGTCATCTCCGGCGAGGTGACGGATGTCGGGGATCATCGGATACGTCGGTCCGCGGCAGATCGTTCCCATTTTGCTCAACGGGTTGCGGCGTCTGGAGTATCGCGGCTATGACTCGGCCGGCCTGGCCGTCGTGGACGAGGGGCGTTTAGAGGTGCGCCGCGCGGCGGGCAAGCTGCGGCACCTGGAGGAGCTGATCCGCCTCCACCCCCTCGATGGGACCTACGGGATCGGACACACGCGCTGGGCCACGCACGGGCGGCCGACCGTGGAGAACGCGCATCCGCATTGTGATTGCTCGGGACGTCTGGCCGTCGTCCACAACGGGATCCTGGAGAACTATCTGACGCTGAAGGGGCGGCTTCTGGCGGAGGGGCATGCGTTTCGGACGGAGACCGACACCGAGGTCATCGCGCATCTGATCGAAGCGCATCTGGGCGAGCCATCGGCGAGCGAACCGGATCCGGGCCTGCGCCTGGAGCGGGCCGTGCGCGCGGCGCTCCGAGAGATGACCGGCGTCTTCGCCCTGGCCATCATCTCGGCGGATGTGCCGGAGACCATTGTGGCCGTTCGACAAGGGCCACCGGTCGTCATTGGCGTCGGTCGCGACGAATACTTCGTCGCCTCGGACGTGCTCGCTCTGCTCTACTACACGCGCGATGTCTTCTTCCTGGAGGATGGGCAGATCGCCACCCTCACGCGCCAGGGCGTTCGGGTGAGCGATTTCGAGGGAAATGCCGTGACCCCGCGCCTGGAGCGGATCGAGTGGGAGCCCATCCTGGTCGAGAAGGGCGGCTTCCCGCATTTCATGCTCAAGGAGATTTACGAACAGCCGCGCGCGCTCCGCGATCTGCTCGCGGCGCACACGACGTCGGATG
>BEHK01000042.1 GCA_002898775.1 bacterium HR08
CCTACAACTATCAGCTCGATCGCGTCATGCGCTGCGTGATCCATTACGCGGCGCCGGATGGGCGGATCTATCCCTTCTGCACGTACAACTCGGGGATCATGTTCCGAGAGCGGATCGAGCGGAGCTTCTCCATCCCTCTGGAGGTGTATCTCGCGACTTCCAAGAACGATGCGGTTGAGAACAGGACGATCCTGAAGGTGTGAGGGCGCATTGGTGAGGGCGCTTGCGCGAGGGCATCGCGCTCGGGCAGAATATGACTCTATCTCGCGCATCGAGGAGGGAGGCATGGAGTTGAAAATCGTTCCCCTGGAGATTCCCCCTGGCTGCAACGTCATCGTCGGGCATGCGCATTTCATCAAGACGGTCGAGGATCTTTACGAGGTGATGGTGACCAACTCGCCGCACCTGAAATTCGGATTGGCCTTCTGCGAAGCGTCCGGACCGTGTTTGATCCGGCATGAGGGGAATGACGCGGAGTTGAGGGACGCGGCCATTCGGAATGCGCAGCAGTTAGGGGCCGGGCATACGTTCGTGCTCTTGTTGCGAGAGGGATATCCGATCAATGTCCTCAATGCGATCAAGGCTTGTCAGGAGGTCTGCACGATCCATTGTGCGACGGCCAATCCCGTGCAGGTCATTCTGGTGGAGACAGAGCAAGGACGGGGGATTTTAGGCGTGGTGGACGGTTTCGCTGCTCGGGGGGTTGAGGGAGAGGAGGATCGGGCGAAGCGGAGAGAACTGCTTCGGCGGATTGGATATAAGCTCTAGCGGAACTTGCGTCCGATAACGTAGTTGCTGTTCTCGACTGTTCTCGTTCGATGAGGGGAGAAGCCCATGCACCATTACAATGGAGGCGGAAAACGGGGCAGGTGTTGGGAGGCCAGGTGGCTGATGAGCGCCGCTCCGCGTTCGAGGTATGGGGAGGTTCGGCCCTCACGCAGCAGATCGGGGCGCCATGGGAAGACGCTCAGGGCGAGGTAGATGACTGAACAGAGCGCCCATCCGCGTAGGAATCCGAAGAGGCTGCCCATCAGGTGATCGAGCCAGCTCAGATGGGCTCGTCGCACGCCCGAGTGAAGGAGGCGAGCGAGCATGAGGCCGATGGCGAGCACAAGCAGATAGGTGCCGAGGAAAGCGAGCAGGTAGGCCATCGTCTCGGAATCGACCACAGGGCGAATCAGTGGCACGGCCCCGCGGTAGGACGAGCTGGCCAGGAAGAAACCGCCGATTGTGGCGACGGTCGTGATCAGACTTCGCACGAGTCCTCGCGCGAAGCCTCTGAGCGTCGAGAGGCCGATGATGAAGAGGACGAGAGCGTCGAGGACGGTCATGGCTTCGGGTCCTCTCCGATCAAGAGGCGATATGCTGTTCGGTATCGCTCGGCCGTTTGCTCGATGATGGGCCAGGGGAGATGGGGAGCCGGGGGCGATTTGTCCCATCCGATGGCATTCAGATAATCGCGGAGGAATTGCTTATCGAAGGAGGGTTGCGAACGTCCCGGCGCGTATTCTTCGGCGAGCCAGAAGCGGGAGGAATCCGGCGTCAGCGCTTCGTCAATCCACAGGAGTGTATCCTCTCGCCATCCGAACTCGAACTTCGTATCGGCGAGAATGAGGCCGCGGGCGAGGGCGTATTCGGCGGCGCGGCTGTAAAGCGTCAGGCTGAGGTCCTTGAGCCGTCGGGTCAGCTCTGTCCCGATGCGATCGGCCATCTCGGCCTCGGAGATATTGACATCGTGTCCCTCTGCAGCTTTGATAGCCGGGGTGAAGATCGGCTCCGGCAGTCGAGCGGCTTCGACGAGTCCTTCGGGCAAGGGGAGGCCGCAGACGGTTCCCGAGCGTTGGTACTCGCTCCAGGCCGATCCCGCCAGGTAACCGCGGACGACGCATTCGATGGGGATCGGGCGGGCACGAGAGACGAGCATGCTGCGCGCGCGCAAGAGATCGCGCTCGGCGGCCGTGAGGCCCTGGAGCGTTTCGATCTCCGTCGTGATCAGGTGATGCGGGACGATCGGTTCCAGGAGGCGGAACCAGAAGGCCGAGAGTTGGGTGAGGACCACCCCCTTGCCTGGGATCCCATCGGGCAGGACGACGTCGAATGCTGAGATGCGATCGGTGGTGACGATCAGCAGGCGCTCTTCATCAATGGCATAGATATCGCGGACCTTTCCCCGACGAAGGAGGGGGTAAGTCCGGAGGTTCGTCTCCAACACCACAGGGGGCGGGCTCATGGCTTGAGCAGAGCCTCGAGGGTTTTGGTCAGCTCGTTTCGGTAGCTCTCCGGATCGGCGAAGCCCACGTGCGGAGGGCCAACGGGATCTCCGTTTCGGTCGAGGATCAGGAGGGCGGGCACCCCATCGGTCTTGAACTCCTGGAGGAGGCTCGCCTCGGGGTCGCGAAGCACGGGGATACGCACGCCGAGTCGCGAGACGAACTGGCGCAGCTGCTCCGTGGAGACATCGGGATCATCTATGCTGACCCAGAAGAAGGCGACGGGGCGTCCCCTGTACTGATCGGCGACTTTTTGAAGGACGGGGAGCTCCTCGCGACATGGGGGGCACCAGGTGGCGCCGAAGGAGAGGACGACGACCTGCCCTCGATACTGAGCCAGGTCCACCGTGCGACCGTCCAGTGAGGGAAGCTTCAGGGGCGCTCGCTTCTGCGGCGGATGGGGATTCACTCCGAAGACAATCAGTGCGGCTGTGAGCACAAGGACTCGCTTCATAGGCATCGTCTCCATTGAAGGATGTACTTTAGCACACGCGGGGCGGCCTGGAAAGTGGCCCTCACGATGCGGGCATCGGTCCTCTTTCTCGCTGCAGGTGGGCGGCGAGGAACCGACCCGTGTACGATTCGGGGACGCGCATGATCTCCTCCGGTGGGCCTTGAGCGACGACGTATCCGCCGCGCTCTCCTCCTTCGGGACCGAGGTCGATGATCCAGTCGGCGGCTTTGATGACGTCCAGATTATGCTCGATGATGATGATCGAGCCTCCGGCCGCGATCAATCGGCGGAAGGCGGCGATCAGCTTGTGCACGTCGTCGAAGTGAAGGCCCGTGGTCGGTTCGTCGAAGAGATAGAGGGTTCGGGCGCTCGTCTCCTTCGCCAAGTGGGCGGCGAGCTTGATTCGTTGGGCCTCGCCTCCGGAGAGGGTTGTCGCCGATTGGCCCAAGCGGATATAACCGAGGCCGATTTGATCCAGAATCTCCAACCGCCGCGTGATCTTCGGCACGTCGGCGAAGAAGTGGAGGGCTTCGCGGACGGTCATCGTGAGGACGTCGTGGATGGTCTTCCCTCGATATCGGACCTCGAGAAGGGTCGGTTGAAAGCGCGTCCCCTGGCACTGCTCGCAGACCAGTTCGACATCGGCCAGAAATTGCATCTGGACGGTCACGACGCCATTGCCCTCGCACGCTTCGCATCGGCCTCCGGGGACATTGAACGAGAAGTGCGCGGGGGTGAGGCCGCGCGCCTGGGCGTCGCGCGTGGCGGCGAAGAGCTCGCGGATGGCGTCGAAGATCTTCAGATAGGTCGCGGGGTTGGAGCGCGGAGTGCGTCCGATGGGGGATTGATCCACGAGGATGATATCCTCGAGCCACTGTCCGCCGTCGATCTGCCGAACCGGACCGACGGGGTGATTCCACTCCCCGCGTTGTTTCTTGAGATTGGCGTAGATGACGTCATAGACGAGCGTGGATTTTCCGGAGCCGGAGACGCCCGTGATGCAGACCATCATCTCCAGGGGGATGTCCAGATCAATATCCTTGAGGTTATGCGCGCGGGCGCCGCGAATCGAAAGGCGGCGCGCTGTCGGCTGAAGGCGCGTGGAGGGGATGGGGACTTGCAGTTCACCGCGCAGATATTTCCCGGTCAGCGAGGTCGAGGTGCGGAGCAGTGCTTCGGGGGGACCTTGGAAGACGACCTCGCCGCCGTGCTCGCCCGCTCCCGGGCCGAGGTCAATGACGTGATCGGCGGCGAGGATCATCTCGCGGTCGTGTTCGACGACGAGGACGGTGTTGCCGATATCGCGCAGGCGCTTGAGGAGGCGGATGAGGCGGTGGGTATCGCGCGGATGCAGCCCGATGCTCGGCTCATCCAGGACATAGAGGGTGCCGACCAGGGAAGCGCCCAGGTTGGTGGCGAGCTGGATGCGCTGCGCCTCTCCGCCGGAGAGGGTGGAGGAGAGTCGGTCGAGCGTGAGGTAGTCGAGGCCGACCTCCACCAGGAACGTCAGGCGCTGTCGGATCTCGTGCAGGAGCCGACCGGCGATGGCGTCCTCGTGCGGCGTGAGGGTGAGGGCGTGGAAGAAAGCGGCGCACTCGCCGATGCTCATGGCGCAAATGTCCGGGAGCGTCTTCCCACCGACGCGCACGGCCAAGGCTTCCGGTTTCAGGCGCGTCCCCTTGCACATTGGGCAGGTCGTGTAGCCGCGATACTTGCTCAAGAAGACGCGCACGTGCAGTTTATATTTCTTCGTCTCCAGCCACTCGAAGAAACCGCGCACACCGGGGAAGTCCTCCTTGCCGTTGAGGATCCATCGCTGATGTTCTCGGGAGAGTTGGGCGAAGGGGACATCGGTGGGGATCTTGGCGCGACGGCAGAAGGCGAGCAGCTCGGCTTGCGCCCACTCGAAGTGCGGCTTCGTCCATGGCTCGATCGCCCCTTCTTGCAGGGAGCGCCCGCGATCTGGGATGACCAGGTCCAGATCGAGCCCGATGAGATTGCCGAATCCCTGGCAACTGGGGCATGCGCCGTAGGCGCTGTTGAAGCTGAAGAGTTGGGGCTCGGGGTCGAGGTAACGGGCCTGGCAGCGCGGGCACGTCAGCTGCTCCGTGAACGTGAGCTTCTGCGGGGGATCGCCGAGCAAGACGATCTCCGCGATGCCACCGCCTTCCCGATAGCATAACTCCAGGGAGTCGATCAAGCGCGATCGCACATCGGGTCGAACGACGAGGCGGTCCACGAGGACGCTGGCCTCCTCCAGGGAGGAGGGGGGCTCTTGATCGGTGATCTCCCGGACATCCCCTTGCACGTAGAGGCGCGTGAAGCCACGTTGTCGCAGCGAGAGCAGGTGCGCCTGTGGCGAGAGGTCATCGCGCCGGCGTCGGGAGCGACCGTCACCGACCGGGCCTTTCGGCCGAAGGGGGAAGAGGACGTAGAATCGGAGGCCTTCGGGAAACTGCAGCACGCGATCGGCGATCGTCTCGGGGGTTTGGCGGGTGACTTCGGTCCCGCAGTTCAGGCAGAAGACGCGTCCGATCCGCGCAAAGAACAACCGGAGATAATCGTAGAGTTCCGTTTGCGTGGCGACGGTCGAGCGCGGGTTCCGACTGAGGGGTTTTTGGTGAATGGCGATCGTCGGGCAGAGACCCGAGATCTCATCTACGTCCGGCTTCCGCATCCGCTCCAGGAACTGGCGGGCGTAGGCCGAGAGGGATTCCACGTATCGGCGCTGCCCTTCGGCATAGATCGTGTCGAAGGCCAGGCTCGACTTCCCCGATCCGGAGACGCCGGTGATGACCGTCAGACTCCCGTGCGGGATCTGGCAGCTGATGTTCTTGAGATTGTGCACGCGCGCGCCGCGCACGATGAGCGCCGTCTTCTCTCCCATAAGCGAAGAAGTATAGACGGGTGCGGTTCCACGGGGCAATGGGGCGCGGAGGGCGCGTTGTCTTGGTTCGGGCGTGTGCTAAAATCTTGCTCGGAGATGGACGATCGTCACGGCAGCGAGGGAGGACCATGAGGGAATTCGAGAGGGTCGAAGAAGTGAAGGAGGAGAATCCGCTCGACTCCATGCTCTATCATTTCGATCAAGCGGCGCGGCTTCTGCGGTTGGAGCCGGACCTCTACACGTTCATGCGGTATCCGAGCCTGGAGGTGACCGTATACATTCCCGTGATCATGGATGATGGGCACTTGCGGGTCTTCGTCGGGTATCGTGTGCAGCATAACTTCGCGCGCGGGCCGGCCAAGGGGGGGATTCGCTTCGCGCCCGACGTGACGCTGGATGAGATTCGGGCTCTGGCGGCGTGGATGACGTGGAAGTGCGCGGTCGTGAATATCCCATTCGGGGGGGCGAAAGGGGGCGTCGTTTGCAATCCGGCCGAGCTGTCGCGGGGGGAGTTGGAGCGGTTGACCCGCCGCTATACGGCGCAGCTTCTGGACATTCTGGGACCGGAGCGAGACGTGCCGGCACCGGATCTGAATACGGATGAGCAGGTCATGGCCTGGATCATGGACACGTACTCGATGCACGCGCGCCATGTCGTGACGGCGGCCGTGACGGGGAAGCCGATTGGCTTGGGGGGATCGCATGGACGGCGCGAGGCGACCGGGCGCGGCCTCTTGATCGTGGCCAATGAAGCCTTTCGGCATCTGGGCCTCTCGCCCAAGGGGGCGCGGGTCGTCATCCAGGGAGCGGGTAATGTGGGGGGGGTCGCCGCTCGGCTCATGCACGAAGCCGGGTACAGGGTGATCGCCATCTCAGATATCCACGGAGGCATCTTCAATCCCCAGGGCCTGAATATCCCCGAGGTCTTGGAGTACCATCGTCAGCAGAAGAGCTTTCGGGGATACCCGCAGGCGGAGCCGATCACCAATGAGGAGTTACTCGAGCTGGAGTGTGAGCTGTTGGTCCCGGCGGCCGTCGAGAACCAGATCACCTCGCGCAATGCCGAACGGATTCGATGTCGCATCCTCTGCGAGGGGGCGAATGGGCCGACGACGGCGCAAGCCGATCGCATTCTCCAGGAGCGAGGGATCTTCGTGGTGCCGGACATCCTGGCGAATGCGGGGGGCGTGACGGTGAGCTACTTCGAATGGGTGCAGGATCGAATGGGGTATTTCTGGAACGAACGCGTGGTGAACCATCGGCTGAAGGACGTCATGACCAACAGCTTTCGCGATGTGCTCCAGTACGCGGAGCGATACGGAGTGAGCATGCGGACGGCGGCGTACATGCTGGCCATTGATCGTGTGGCCTACGATGTGCGCATGCGCGGGATCTATGCGTGAATCTCTGGCCTGTGGAGGGGGACGTGAGGCGAGGACTTGTGGGGATTCTGCTGCTTGTGGGATCGGTGGCTGTGGCGGACGATCGGGAAGCCCACTGGTCTTGGACCTTGATCGGGCCGTTTGGGGGAGAAGCGCGGCGGCTCGCCGTTGATCCTCGTGATCCGCGCCGGATCTTCGTCGGAACCTGCGATGGGCGGCTCTACCTCTCCGAAGATGGGGGGGAGAAGTGGCGGGCGCTCCCTGAATTCCACTATCCGGGATTGTGCGTCTCCGCCATTCTGGTGGATGCGGAGGATTCGCGAACGATCTACGTCGGGGGATGGCACGTGTTTGCCGAAAACGGCGGGGGGATTTATCGGAGTCGTGATGGGGGACGGACATGGGCGCTTTTACCGGGGACGGATGGGCATGCGGTGCGGGCTCTGGCTCAAGCGCCGAGTGATCCGCGTGTTCTCATCTTCGGGGCTTTGGATGGGGTTTTCCGAAGCGATGACCGTGGGGAATCCTGGCGCCGGATCTCTCCGGTGGGGGATCCGGAGATTCGGAATATCGAGTCGGTGGCGATTCATCCGCGGTCAGATCAGGTCCTGTATGTGGGGACGTGGCATTTGCCCTGGAAGACGACCGATGGGGGACGGACATGGGTGAAGGCGGGGAGTCGAGCGACGGGGATTCTCGATGACTCAGAGATCTTCAGCATTCTCATTGACGAGCGAGATCCGGAGCTCATCTGGTTGAGCGCGTGTACGGGGGTGTATCGTTCGACGAATGGGGGGCGGAGTTGGGTGCGTTTGACGGCGATACCGTCGCGGAGCCGTCGGGTTTTGGTTTTGGCGCGGCCGGTGGGGCAGGCTCTGGTACTTTTTGCGGGGACGACCGAGGGGTTATGGCGGACGGGGGATGGTGGGGCGACATGGCGTCTGATAACAAATAGAAGGTTGACTGTCCAAGATATTGCTCTTCATCCTCAAGAACCCCAGCGCATCCTCATCGCCACGGAAGAGGCCGGCATTTGGATCAGCTCCGACGGAGGGGCGACGTTTCGACCTTCGAATCAAGGGTTCTCGAGCTGGGTCATCTCCGGCCTTCTCGTGGATAGGGATATTTCGGGGCGCATCTACTGTGGGGTGATGAAAGGGGGGATTGAGGGCAGCCTCTTCATCAGCGAGGATGGCGGCATGAGCTGGCGGCCGAGCGGGCGAGTGTTCGGATCGGTGAGGATGATCCTCCAATCGCGGCGAGAGGGACGGCGGCTTTGGGTGCTCACGGATATGGGACTTTTCATCTCGGACGATCGAGGGGACAGTTGGAGAAGGGTCCCTCATTTGCCGGAAGAGATTCGGCAGCTGGCCGAGGCTCGGGATGGAAAGGTGTTGGCGCTCACGGCCAGTGGACTCTTTCGATACGATGAAGGGCAAGGTCGTTGGGAGCGCGTGCATTCGGGGACTGATCTGGCGGCGGTGCACGTGGGGCGGACGGGGCGAATATGGATCGGGGCGGAGGGACGCCTTCTGGTGAGTACCGATGGAGGGGCTTCATGGATGGCGCGTGAGTTGCCCCGCCATCTGGGGAGAGTTCATGTGGTCCTTGAACATCCGGAGGATCCCGAGCTTCTTTTCGTGGGGACCTCTTGGGGACTCTATCGGTCGCGAAACGGCGGCCGAGATTGGGAGCGGTGTGCTCATGGACTTCCTCATGCGGATATCACCGCAATCGCCGTTCGCCCTGAGGAACCACGAGAGATGTTGGTCGCGGACTATCGGACGGGGGCTGTGTACCTCTCCTTCGATCGAGGGGAGACGTGGCGGCGGATTGACCAAGCGGTCTGGCGGGCGTGGATCGTGGCCTTTGATCCCCATGATCGGGATCGGGTTTTTGCGGCCTCGACCGGTGGAGGCATCTACGCGGGGATGCGCCGCGCGCAGGCGGTCGGGCGGAAGCAGAGTCCGTGAACATTTCGCTTGACTTTTCGTCGGGATTCGGTCAAGATGCAGGCGGACATGCGGACGTGGAAGGACAAGTGGATGGGCTCGATCCGAATCTCGCGGAGGAGGAGCGACTATGCGCGTGCGACGTCTTGTGCTCGTGGTCATTGGGGGAATGGTGATGATGGGTGCGGGGATCCTTCGCTTGTGGGGAGGGGCGTTCTCCGGCTTTCCTCTAGAGGGACTTCGCGGCGGATGGAGTGCGCGATCCTCTGATGAGCGGCTTCTCTGGCGGGGGGAGGAACGGGGAGTTCCGGCTCTTCGCCTTTCGCCCTCGGATGGTGACCTCGGAACCGTCTCCTGTGGGAGTGCGAGAGAGACCTCCTTCGTCCTGACGAATGTGGGGACGGCTCCGGTGAAGATCTTCGAGGTTCGAACCGAGGGGGTATTCTCCGTGGTGCGGGCTCCTTTGCTTCCGGCGCGGATTGGTCCTGGCGTGAGCGTGCGGGTGAATGTGGCGTTCGCTCCTGAAAAGCCGGGGCGTGTGGCCGATCGGCTTCGGATCGTGAGCGATGCGCCCTCGGGCGTTCTCTCGGTACCGCTGCGCGCGATCGCCGTGGGAGCGGGGACGCTGGTTGCCGGGACTGGCCAGAAGCTGGGGAGGCATCGGGGGGATGGGCGATTGGCGAAGCGCCCGATGCGCGCGCTCGCGCACAGGGAGAAGGTCACCGTCATGGCGAGGGCTGCTGACGAATCGGCGCGAAGGAGCGAAGTGCGGCTCCCGCTTCCTGTGTCCGCTCCCGTGGCACTTCCTGTCGTTCATCCTATTTCTGAACTGACGTCGTTTCTTGAGGGAATGGGTCCTGTTGCGCTTCATCCAGCTTCTGATGAGGCATCGCATGAACTGGGAAAGGGAGCGGGGATGAACCGGTCGGGAGAGTCCCGACCATGAGGTTCTTCTGGAAGGAGTGGCCGTATCGCTCCTGAAGTGTTCTCGTACAGAAGCCTCTTTCGATCCGGCCCCCGCTGAAGCAGCTTCCGTGCCGGAGGCGCAGTTTGAGTTTCACATGAAGTCGTGAGACCTAAAATGGGACATCATCCTCGCTCGGTTCGGGGCCGGAGAGAGGGTTGATGGGCTCCTCGACGATGCCCTCTTCCATGGCTTCGGCCGGTTTTCGGTCGAGAAAGCGCACGTCCGAAGCTTCAATGCGGAGCTGCGTGCGCTGGAATCCGTCTCGATCCGTGTATTCGTCCAGATAGAGTCGTCCTTCGACGTAGACCAGGCTTCCTTTTCTCAGATACTGGTGGGTCAGTTCGGCGAGTCGGCGCCACGTGGTCACGCGAAACCAGAGCGTACGTTCTTGAAGCTCTCCGGCGCTGTCGCGTCTGCGCTCATTGGTGGCGACGGAGAACGTGCACACGGGAACGCCTTGTGGGGTGTAGCGAAGCTCGGGATCGCGTCCCAAGTTCCCGACGACGATGATCTTGTTGAAGGACATAGGTTCTTCTCCTTCGGGTGACGTCAGCGACGGCGCGGCCGCCTCGGTGGGTTGGGTTCTTCAAGGGGGACGCCGAGTTGCTGCAACCGCTGACGGGCCGTGAGCACTTCGCCGGAAGAGACGGGTTCTCGGGCGATCGCGCGAAGCTCAGCGATGGCCTCGTCACGGCGGTTGAGCTCCAGCAGAGCGAGCGCTTTCTTCAGACGAGCGGCCAGCGCCTTATCGCTGCGCGGGTAGGTGCGAAGCAGGGTCTCGAATTCGGCGATGGCCTCCTCATAGCGTCCCAAGCTGTAGAGGCACTCGCCGATCCAGTACTGCGCATTATCGGTCGTCTCCAGTGCCGGGAAGCGTTCGATGTACTGTCGAAACTGGTCCATGGCGAGCTCGTAGTTTCCCTTGAGGTACTCGCCATAGGCGGCGCTGAAGAGTTGGATCGGATCGGTGGGATCGAGCGCCGCTGGTCCCCGCTGCTGCGCGTGAGCGAGACTCTGGCTCAGGGCGGCGATTTGGTCGTTCAGTTGGACGAGTCGTTCGGAAGTCGTGCGCAGATGAGTCTCCAGGGCCGTCACGCGGGCGTCCAAGCGCGTGAACTGGTTCGTCATACGCGTCTGTGTGTCTCCGAACGCCTCCTGAAGTGCCGTGAGCGTTCGCTGCAGAGCTGTGAGATTCTCTCCGATTTGCCCAAGGAGCGTCAGCCATTGACCGGTACCGCGATCGAAGGACTCCTGCAGGTCGCGGAGCTGCCGTTGAAGGATGAGGACTTCGGCCTGGAGTTTGGCGATGGCCTCCAACTCCTTCTTACCGGCCTGAGTCGGTGAGGCGAACAGAAGTAGGGCACCGATGAAGGCGGCGCCCAGTAAGAGACCACGTCGCTTCATCATCGGTTTCCTCCTTGCGGGAGATGGCCCACGGAGCCTCCTTTTCCAGACGAAGCCACCAGAGCCAACTCCGGCTTCACGCCAGATGTTACGACAGAAGCGGGTCGGAGGCAAGCCCCCGCGCGATCATGGGGATCGCGCGGGGATCGCGAGAGTCACCGTTTTGGTGGCGTGGGGGCTCCACCCTGGATATAGACGAACTCGTCGCGCCGATTCAGTGCCCAAGCGCGCTCGTTACTCTCGGGAACGGCCGGGCGGGTCTCTCCGAAGCTGACGGTTTGGATGCGATCCGGGGAGACGCCGAGGCTGATGAGGAAGTCCCGGGCGGCATTGGCGCGACGATCGCCCAGAGCCATGTTGTATTCCTCCGTGCCCCGCTCGTCGCAGTGGCCTTCGATGCGGAAGATGATCGTGCGGTTCTCCGGACGATTCAACCATTCGGCGGCGCGGCGGAGCCGCATCTGGGCTTCCTCGTCCAGCTCCGCGCTATCGAAGGCGAAGTAGATGACGGTGACCGCTTCGGCGAATTCGGCCGAGATATTGCGTGGCGGTGGGGGCGGCGGAGGTGGTGGGGGGGGCGGCGGTGGAGGTTCGGTGACCGTGAGCGTCGCGCTCGCGGTGGCCTCTCCTCCGGGGCCGCGCGCGATCGCCGTATAGGTCGTCGTCTGAGGCGGCGAGACCGAACGGCTACCGCTCGGCTCAACAGGACCGATGCCGGTGATCTCGACCGTCTGCGCATCGGTGCTCGACCAGCGCAGCGTCGCTTGTTGCCCGCGCTCGATCCGTTCCGGTTGGACCGAGAGGGAGATGGTCGGGCGCGGCTGAATGACCTCGACGCGGGCGAAGGCGCGGGCTTCGCGCTTGCCGCGTCGGGCCACGGCCTCATAGGTGGTCGTCTCCGTCGGAGCGACCTTCATCGTCCCGGATTTCGCGACCGGCCGAGCGTTGATCGTCACCGTCTGCGCGTGCTTGGACGTCCAGCTCAGCTCGACCTCCTCGCCGCGGTTGATGCGGTCGCGGGAGGCCGTCAGCGAGATCTGCGGCCGGCATGCCGATCCGAAGACGACCAGTGAAAAGGGGATGAGGATCCAGAGGTATCGTCTCATAGCTCCGCTCTCCTCAATTGGAATGAGACACCGATCGCACCCATGTCGGCGAACGTCCTCCGATCTGCGTGATCTGCCGAACGCCTGTTCCGTCAATATGCATGAGATAGATCTCGAATCGGCCCGTTCGATTAGACTGGAAGGCGATATGCCGCCCGTTCGGAGCCCATGCCGGGCTCTCGTTATCTCCTGGGCCATCGGTGAGTTGCACGATCTGGCGCGTGGCGACGTCCATGAGGAAGATATCGAAGCGACGGGCTTGCGGCGGCCGCCACGCGAAGGCGAGGAATCGGCCATCGGGAGACCAGGCGGGGGAGTCGGCGAAGCCCCCAAGATCGAGCACGCGGCGCAGATTCGCTCCATCTGCGTCAACGATGTAGATCTGCGGCGTCCCGCTCCGGTTGGAGATGAAGGCGATCTCCCGTCCCGTCCTGGGATTCCATCGAGGAGAGGAGTGAATCACGCCGCGCTCATTGGTGAGCTGTCGGATGGTGGAGCCATCGGCTGAGGCGACGTAAAGCTGTGTGCTGTTGCTGTCCTTGCTCGAGCAGAAGGCGATCCATCGTCCATCGGGGGAGAAAGTGGGAGAGATCGTCGTCCCTTGCGGGAACGTCGGGAAGGGCAGCGGGATCCCTTCCGGATATGAGCGAATGTGGATATTCGGGATCCCGGTCATGAACGAGACGTAAGCGATCTTACGGCCATCCGGGGACCAAGCGGGAAAGAGCGCGGTCGAACCGTCGCGGGTGAACGGACGGACATTGGCGCCGTCGTAGTCCATGACATAGATCTCGCTGTAGCGCCCCTGGCCGGAGACGAAGGCGATGCGGCTTGTGGCGATGC
Source organism: bacterium HR08 (assembly GCA_002898775.1). Lineage (GTDB taxonomy): Bacteria > Acidobacteriota > Blastocatellia > HR10 > HR10 > HR10. Next base: position 13,266 of record BEHK01000042.1, read on the forward strand.
CGTCCAGGCCCGTGAGCGTTTTGACGATCTCATCGGCGATCTGATGGGCGGCCCGTCGGGCCTGCGTCTTCGGGAAGCGATATTGTCGGGCATAGAGGCGGTTTCGCGCCTGGACATCGTAGAGATAAGCCTCGACGATCAACTCCTCGCCGATAAGGCTCGCGTTCCCGAAGACGAGATAATCGGCGCGCGCGGGGTCTGCGCTCCAGGCGGCGAAGTCGACCTGTTCGGGGTGGGCAGGCCGATTCGAGGGATGCAGGCTCTGGCCGACGATATTGGCGATGCGGGCGAAGTCCAAATCCTGCGTGAGGACTTGCGTGATGAGAGCGGCAGCCGGGACGGCCGGCTCATTTCGGGGCACCCATTCGGCGACGGCCAGCGATGGCCCGCTTCCTGGCGTGACGATGATCTTGCCGATCTGCTGACGCAGATCTTGAGGGTGTTGCCAAGAGGTGACCGGGACCAGCAAGCCGATCAGCCACAGCCTGCACCATACTGTCTTGCGGGTGAACATAGGCTAGTACTGGAAGTAGATCTCCGCAATGGCTTCACGAACTCCCGGCAAGAAATCCGGGGGGAAAGGGATGGGATGCCGATCCAACTCCAAGAGCGCGGCCTCCACGCGCGCATCCACGACGGGATTGCCGCTGCGCGCCAGGAAAGCCGCCGGATCCAGGCGTCCGTTCACGATCGAGAGGATGCGGCCGTTTCGAGCGATGCGAACGCGAACGATGACGAAGCGTTGACCCAGTGCCGCCGTCGGCGTGAACCGATAGTACGAACTGAGGGCGTGCTGAAGCCGACGACCGTAGTCGGAGCCTCCTGGAATGCCCGCGCCGCTTCCGGAGCCGATGCCGCTACCCTCTCCCAGACCGACGCCGCCCTGCCAGGAGGTGGGCAGTGTCGGACCGACCACGGCGCTTGTGCTCGAAGACCCACCGGTTTCAGAGCGCCCGGTATAGGGGCGAGGACGGTGCAGGACCGGGCGATCGGTCGTGATCGTTCCCGGCTCGGGAGGGATATGCCGGCGACCCGGGAGGATGAGATCCGGGTTTTCGGGGATCGGCGCTCGCTGTTTGATCCGGGCGGTGGACAATCCGGGCTCTTCTCCGAGGGCGCCCATTGGCTGGGGCGATAGGAGCTCGGCCAGCTCCCACCCTTCGATGAGACCGACCTCGATGGCGGAACCTCGGCCACCGCCTTCGCCTCCCGGCCCGGCGACCAGGAGAAACTGCGGCGGAGCGCCACCGATCTTCAGCCCGAGGAGGGCGGTCCCCAGAGCGACGTGGCCAGCCAGCGAGAGCACCAGCCACCGATCCACGCGAAGATGTGCCGCACGTGGCGTCATCGTTGGACGTCCGTCACCAGACTCACCGAAGCGCCCGCCTCCTTGCAAAGCCCGAGCACATAGGCGATGACCCGGTAGGGGGTATCGCCATCGCCCCGAACGTAGACGCGCTTTTCGGGACGTCGCGCCAGCTCGTCTCGCAATCGGTCGGGAAGTTCGTTGGCGGTGATGGGCGTGTGGGCGGCCCGTCCTCCGGAGCTGAGGTAGATGTTTCCGTCTCGATCCACCGTCACGATGAGCGCCGAAGAGGCCGCCTGCGGCTCTCCGGTTCGCGTGCGCGGCAGATTCACCTGAATCCCCGTGTGCAGCAGCGGAGCCGTCACCATGAAGATCACCAGCAGCACGAGCATGACGTCCACCAGAGGGGTCACGTTGATCTCCGAGAGCGAAGAATGGATGCGCCGATTATGATCGATAAACGCCATCGCGAGCCGCACTCCTTTCGGCGACTTCCAGGAACTCGAGCGCGAAATCCTCCATGAGCGTCGAGAGGGCGCGCAACCGGCCCACAAAATAATTATAGGCCATATAGGCCGGGACGGCGACGAAGAGCCCCAGGGCGGTGGCCACCAGCGCCTCGGCGATGCCGGGGGCGACGGCCTGAATCGAGGTCTGCGTCTGGACCGAGAGCCCTTGGAAAGCGATGATGATGCCGACGACCGTACCGAACAGACCGATGAAGGGGGCGGAGGTGGCGATGGAGGCGAGCCCGCTGAGGCCCTCTTCGAGCTTCCCCATCTCCGAGAGGGCCGCTCGTTTGAGCGCGCGTTCGACGGCGTGGGGCTCGAGCGGGCGGCTCTCGCCGGCCGTCTGCTCGCGCAAGTTCTCGTAGCCGGCGCGAAAGATCTCGACCAGAGGGCTCGGCCGATAGCGATCGCTCAGCCGATAGACCTGATGGGGGGGCGTCGTTCGGAAGATCTCCAGGAAAGCCGCCGAGCGCCGGGCCAGGCGGCGGAAGAGCGCGTACTTTCTGAGGATGACGGCCCATGAATAGATCGAGAGCGCGACGAGCAGAAGGAGGACGGCCTTCGCCGGCAGCGAGGCATGCTCGAGGAGTTGGTGGACATCGAAAGCCGTTGTCGGTTCGCGCATTCGTCTCCCTCGTCCCGTGGTTCGACTGCGCGTGAGGGATGATTGTACCGATTGGATCGGACGGCTGTCAATGAGACGGGTGACAGCCCGCGCGATCTGTGATACACTTGTGACCGATGTTGAGGTTCTTGAGAGTCGCCAACATCGCGGTGATCGAGAACGTGGAGGTGGAATTCGAGCCGGGGCTGAATCTGTTGACGGGGGAGACGGGATCGGGGAAGTCGCTGATCGTGGATGCGGTGACGCTGTTGCTGGGGGAGCGGGCGGGAGTCGATGTTCTGCGCTCCAGGGAGGCGAAGGGCTATATCGAGGGGGTTTTTCGGATCGAGGAGCTGCCTGAGGAGCTGAGGGCGCGCTTTCAGGAAGCGGGCGTGGAGGTGGGCGAGGAGATCATCTTTCGACGGGAGATCACGGCGGCGGGGCGGAGTCGGATCTTCGCCAACGATCGTCTGGTGACGCAGGCGTTGGTTCGGGCCGTGCGCCCGTATCTGGTGGACGTCTACAGTCAGGGAGAAGCGCCGATGGTGCTCGCGGCGGGCGCCCCGTTGCGTCTGTTGGACAGTTTTGCGCAGGCCGAAGATGTGCGGCGGCGCGTCGAGGAACTGGCCCGGGCATATCGAGAGACGGAGCGGGCCTTGGAGGAGTTGGCTCGGGCCGAGGCCGAGAGATTGCGCCTTCTGGACATCTATCAGTTTCAGATTCGGGAGATCGAGCGGGTGCGTCCGGTTCTCGGGGAAGATGAGGAGCTCGGGCGCGAGCGGGCGCTTCTGGCCAATGCCGAGAGGCTCTTCCACCTGGCGCAAGAGGCGTATGCGGAGCTTTACGAAGATGAGCATTCCGTGCTGCGGGCGCTCTCGCGCACCTGTCGGCGGCTGGAGCAGCTTCGGGAGGTGGACGAGCGGGTGGGGAGCTCCGTGGAGTTGCTGGAGCGGGCCCGCATCTGTGTGGAGGAAGTCGCCTATTTCCTGCGGGAATATCGGGAGGCGATCCGTTTCTCTCCTGAGCGGCTGGCGGAGGTCGAGGCGAGATTGGCCGAGTTGGAGCGGGTGAAGCGCAAGTATGGGCCGACGTTGCGCGAGGTTCTGGAGACGTGGGCGAACTTGAAGGCCAGATACGAAGAGCTCTCGGGCGCCGATCTTCGGCGGGAGCAGTTGGAACATCGGCGGCGGCAGCTGGAGGATGAGTATCGCCATGCGGCGGCCGAACTGAGTCGAAGGCGGCAGCAGGCGGCTCGGGCGCTTGAGCGGGCGGTGACGGCCGAGTTGCGGGAGTTGGCCTTCGAGCGCGGGCGGTTTCAGGTCGTTCTGCAGCCGGTTGAAGAATTTCCGAGTCCGGAGGGGGCCGAGCGCGCGGAGTTTCTGGTCGCCGTGAACGTGGGCGAGGAGCCCAGGCCGGTGGCGAAGGTCGCCTCGGGCGGGGAGCTGTCGCGTCTCATGCTGGCGTTGAAGACGGTGGCGGCTCGGTGGCGGGGGCCGCGCACGTTGATCTTCGATGAGATTGACGCGGGCATTGGCGGTCGGGTCGCCGAGATCGTGGGGGAGCGGCTTCGGCGGCTCGGGGAGCGGTATCAGGTCTTGTGCGTGACGCATCAGCCGCAGATCGCGCGTTTCGCCGATGCGCACTATCGCGTGGTGAAGGAAGCCGTTGGCGGGCGGACGCGGGTTCGCGTCGAGCGCCTGAGCGAGGCGGAGCGGGTCGAGGAGTTGGCTCGGATGCTCGGCGGGCGGGAGATCACGGAGACCGCGCGCCGACATGCGCGCGAGCTGATCGGAGGTTGATGATATTTTCTTGCTTTTCATAGAATTAGCTTGAATGTCGGCGGGCCGACAATGAAGCGCTTCTTCATCGAGACCTTCGGATGTCAGATGAACGTCGTGGATTCGGAGAAGGCGGCGGCGCTCTTGCGCCGTCTCGGCTATGAGTTGACCGAGGATCCGCAGCAGGCCGAACTCATCCTGCTCAACACGTGCTCGGTGCGGGAGAAGCCCGAGGAGAAGGTCTACAGCCGCATTCGGCAAATTCGGAGCCGGTCGCGGCGCGTGCTCATCGGCGTCATGGGATGCGTCGCGCAGTTGTACGGACGGCGGTTGCTGGAGCGAGTGCCGGGCGTGGATTTCGTCCTGGGGACCCAGGCGCTCGGACAGCTGCCGGAGATCCTCGAGCGCCTGCAGCAGGGGCAGCCGCTCGTGCACACGCGCACGCCGAATCGTCCTGAGTTTCTGGAGATCTCGCCGGCCGAACGGCGTCTGCGACATGTCGCCTATGTGACCATCATGGAGGGGTGCGACAAGTTCTGTACCTTCTGCATCGTCCCCTTCACGCGCGGCAGAGAGCGCAGCCGATCTCCACTCAGAATTCTGGCCGAAGTGCGGGCCCTGGCCGAGGCCGGGTATCAGGAGGTGCATCTGCTCGGACAGAACGTCAACAGCTATGGTCTGAGCGAGCGGCTGGAGCTGGGGCAGCGCCTCCGTTTCCCGAATCTGCTCAGGCTCTTGGCCGAAGTCGGGGGGATCCCGCGCTTGAAGTTCACGACCTCGCATCCGAGGGATTTCACGCCGGAAATCGTGCGGGTGATCGAGGAGTATCCGAATCTCTGCAACTGGGTTCATCTGCCGCCGCAGTCGGGGTCGGATCGGATCCTGGCGCTCATGAACCGCGGCTACACGAGAGCCGAATATCTGCGACGCATCGAGTGGATCCGTTCGGCGAAGCGGGAGATCGCCGTCACAGGTGACATCATCGTGGGGTTTCCTGGGGAGACCGAGCGGGACTTTCAGCAGACGATGGCGTTGATCGAGGAGGTGGAATTCGATGGGCTCTACATCTTCAAATACTCGCCGAGGCCGGGGACGCCGGCGGCGCGGTTGTCGGATCAAGTTCCGGATGAGGTGAAGACGGAGCGGCTGATGCGGCTTGAGCAGCGGCAGCGGGAGATTCAGCTGAAGAGGTGGCAGCGATATGTGGGCCGCGTTATTGAAGTTTTAGTTGAAGGGAAGAGCGCTAAATCAGAATCTCACTGGTCCGGCCATACGAGTGACAACATCGTCGTAAACTTTGAGGATTCAAGAGAGAACATCGAAGGAGCTCTCGTGAAAGTTGAGATCACGAGAGTGAATCCGCATAGTCTCTTCGGGCGGAGCCTCGAGGTTCTCCGTTAAGGCGAGGGACTTCTTATGGAACGTGAGGTGAAGGTTCGGGGGCTCATCCTCGATCCGACGAACAATTCGCCCGTGGTCATCCTCAAGGACGTGGCCTCCGAGGCGATGCTTCCCATTTGGATCGGGGTTTTCGAGGCCAATGCCATCGCCATGGAGATCGAGAAGGCGGTGCCGCAGCGTCCGATGACGCACGATCTCTTGAAGAACGTCATCGCTCAGCTTGGGGCGACGGTGGAGCGGGTCATCATCACCGATCTGCGCGACAGCACCTTCTATGCCGTCATCATTCTGGATGTCGGCGGGGAGAAGGTGATCGTGGATTCGCGCCCGAGCGATGCCATCGCCCTGGCGCTTCGGACCGACAGTCCGATCTTCGTGGCCGAGCACGTCCTGCGCAGCTCGCGCAGTGTGATCTCGGATCAGGAGTTGGAAGAGGCCGAATCCGAGGAGTGGTCCGACGACATCGGTGGGGAATCCGGTGGTCCGTATCGGCGGTGAGTCTTTGGCGAGGCGAGAGGGCCGTGACGGAGAAGACGATCCGATCCGTCGTCATCGCGATCGCGAATCAAAAAGGCGGGGTTGGGAAGACGACCACGGCGATCAATCTCTCGGCGGGACTGGCGCGCAAAGGCTATCGCGTTCTGCTGGTGGATTTGGATCCGCAGGCCAACAGCTCGCTCTCCTATGTGGACTTGCGCGAGGTCGGGGTCTCGATCTTCGATTGGCTCATGGATCGTTCGGTGACGGCCGAGCAGGTGATCCGCGCGACGCCGGTTCAGAATCTGGAGCTTC
>BEHK01000043.1 GCA_002898775.1 bacterium HR08
GCACGCCGGTGGGGATCAAGATCCTGGGGGACGACGTGAACACCAGTCAGGAGAGCGACCAACACGTCGAGCGGGTACTGCGGGACGTCCCGGGCACGACGAGCGTCTTCGCCGAGCGAACGGCCGGCGGCTACTTCCTCGATTTCGCGCTGAAGCGCGAGGAGCTGGCCCGCTATGGGTTGACGATCGAGGACGCGCAGATGGTCATCCTCTCGGCCATCGGCGGCGAGAACATCACGACGACGATCGAGGGGCGCGAGCGGTATCCGGTCAACCTCCGCTACTTGCGCGACTATCGGAGCACGCTCGACCGGCTCGCGCGCGTGCTGGTGCCCACGCCACACGGCGCGCAGATCCCGCTCTCGCAGATCGCGGAGATTCGATTGCTGTCCGGACCCGGCATGATCCGCGATGAGAACGGCCGCTTGAGCGGCTACGTCTACGTGGACGTCTCCGGGCGCGACATCGGCAGCTATGTGGAAGAGGCCAAGCGCATCGTTCAGGAGCGCGTCCCTCTGCCGCCCGGCTATACCCTCGTTTGGAGCGGCCAGTACGAGTACATGCAGCGGGTCAAAGAGCGGCTGATGCTCGTTGTGCCGATCACGCTCTTGATCATCTTCCTGCTGCTGTACTTCAACACGCGCTCCACGGCGAAGACGATGATCATCATGCTCGCCGTCCCGTTCTCGGCGGTCGGCGCCATCTGGCTCCTCTATCTGCTGGACTACAACATGAGCGTCGCCGTGTGGGTGGGGCTGATCGCGCTCCTCGGCGTGGATGCGGAGACGGGGGTCTTCATGCTGCTCTATCTCGACCTCGCGTATGAAGAGATGCGACGTCGGGGGATGATGCGGACGCGGGAGCATTTACGCGAGGCGATTCACCATGGGGCGGTGAAGCGGCTCCGCCCGAAGTTCATGACCGTGGCGACGATGTTCACCGCGTTGTTCCCCATCATGTGGTCCACGGGCACGGGCGCCGACGTGATGAAGCGCATCGCGGCGCCGATGATCGGCGGCATTTTCACCTCGTTCATCATGGAGTTGGTCGTGTATCCGGCGATCTACTTCCTCTGGCGGTGGCATTTCCATGTGAAGAAGGAGGCCGGGGTATGAGGACTCATCCCCATGAAGTCGCGGCGCAGCGGCGGTCCCCGAGGGCCCGGGTCATCGCCGCGGTCTCGGCGGTGCGTTGCCGGTGGAGCGGGCGGATCCTCGTGGTCCTGGCGCTGTGGGCGCGCGCGGCGGGAACCGAGGGGATTGCTCAGGATTTCCGCTTCCCCGTGCGACACGATCACGGGCTCCGATCCTGCCGCGGGGAATTGAGCATCACGGCCGAGGGCATCGAGTATCGGACCGCTTACGCGAAGCACGCGCGCCGTTGGGCGTTCGAGGAGATTCGCATGATCGTACTCGCCTCTCGTCGAGAGATCGTCATTCACACGTATGAGCCCCATCGCTGGGCCTTGGGCCGAGACCGCCCGTTTCGATTCGAAGCCGCGCAGGAGATCCCGATGGAGGTGAGCGCGTTTCTCTCGGCGCGCGTTCGGCGGCCTCTGGCGACGAGCTTCATCGCAGCCGATGGGGCGCCGCTTCACGAGATCGGCGCGCGCCACCGCCATCGCTTCGGCGGCTGTCAGGGGACGATCCGCATCTACGCCGATCGGATCGTCTACGAGTCGCGCGATCGTCCTCGGGATTCGCGCGCCTGGCGATGGTCGGACATTCGGCGCGTGGGACGCTTCGGCCCGTACTGGCTGGAGATCGTGACGTATGAGCCGGAGTTCGGCGGCCCAACGCGCAGCTATGTCTTCGACTTGAAGACGAGCCTCTCGGAGGAGGCGTACGACTTCGTGTGGGAGCGGGTGTATCCACCGGCTCATCGGGCGAAGGAGTCGAATCAGTGAGGAGGCCGGATCGCGCGCCTTCGCCGAGGGGGAGCACTCTTTCGATCGGGAGGGGAAGATGAGGGTGAAACTCGCGCTTCTGGTTTTCGGTCTGGCTGCGATCGTCGGCGTGACCGCGTCGGCCCAGCACGGACATCAGGAGCAAGGGGCGAGCCGCGAGACGACGATCGTCGGCGAGGTGATTGATCCCGTATGCTATCTCAGTCACGGTTCGACGGGGAAGGCGCATCGCCGGTGCGCCGCGTATTGCGTGCAGCAGGGCATCCCGCTCGCCATCTTAGAGGAGAAGTCGGGGCGCGTGTATCTCTCGCTCCCCGTGGATCACTCCAATCCCAATGCGAAGCTGCGCGCTTTCATCGCCGAGAAGGTGAAGGTGACGGGGACGGTCTACAGTAAGGGCGGGCTCACGGGCATCCACGTGAAGCGCGTCGAGCGGGTGGGGACATAGGCGCCTCGATCAGGATAGACGCGCCGGGCCGTAGATGGGGCGCCCCATTGGGGGCATCGCGAGGGAGGGGTTTCGTTTTCATCGAACGTGGGGGACAATATAGTCTTCGCGCGAAGCCAGAGCGAGTGGGAGGAGGACAGATGCACGACATCAGGGACGCGCAGCCAGGAGCCGGAGCCTCGGTGACGGATCCGGTATGTGGGATGGTGGTGAGCCCGGAGCAGGCGGCGGGCTCGCTAGAATACGAAGGGCGAACGTACTTCTTCTGCGGCGAACACTGCTTGGAGAAGTTTCGCGCCGAGCCGGAGCGGTACGCAGGTCGCACCGGACCACGGCTCACGCTTCGGCGCCTCCGCCGAGAGCCGGAGCCGCACCCCGCCGCCGAAGGTGAGTATGCATGTCCGATGCACGCCGGGGTGCGGCTGGCGCAACCGGGAACGTGTCCGGAATGTGGGATGGCTTTGACGCCATTCTCACCTTCGATGTGGGAGTACACGTGTCCGATGCACCCGGAAGTGGTGCAACGGGAACCCGGAGCCTGTCCGATCTGTGGAATGGCTTTAGAGCCGAAGCTCGCGCTCGGCCAGGAGCCCCCCCAACCAGAGCTCGTGGACATGAGCCGCCGATTTTGGGTCAGCGTGATGTTGACGGCGCCGATCCTTCTCTTGGCCATGTCCGATCTGATTGGTGGGATTCACGGCCTGCCGACCCGCTGGCTCAACGGAATTCAGCTCGTCCTCGCCACGCCGGTCGTCCTCTGGGGGGGATGGCCGTTCTTCCAGCGCGCGTGGATGTCGGTGAAGCACCGACGACCGAACATGTTCACGTTGATCGCCATGGGCACGGGGGCGGCTTATCTCTACAGCGTGATCGCGGCGCTCTTTCCCGGCCTTTTCCCGTCCTCGTTTCGCGGCCCGCAGGGCGAGGTCGCCGTCTATTTCGAAGCGGCGGCCGTGATCACGACGCTCGTCCTCCTGGGGCAGGTATTGGAGCTCCGGGCGCGACGTCGGACGAGCGGCGCGATTCGAGCGCTGCTTGGGATGGTGCCGAAGACCGCGCGCGTGGTTCGCGACAACGGGGAAGAGGAGGACATTCCCCTGGAGCGCGTGCGCGTGGGGGATCGTCTTCGGGTTCGTCCGGGAGAGCGCATCCCCGTGGATGGGATTGTGCTCGAAGGCACGAGCTTCGTGGATGAATCCATGGTGACGGGCGAGCCGATGCCGGTGGAGAAGGGGCCCGAGAGTTGGGTCATCGGAGGGACGGTCAATGGGATGGGCAGCTTCCTGATGCGCGCCGAGCGCGTGGGTCATGAGATGCTCTTGCAGCAGATCGTGCGCCTGGTGAGCGAAGCGCAGCGCAGTCGGGCGCCGATCCAGCGGTTGGCCGATCGGGTATCGGCTTACTTCGTCCCCGCGGTCATCCTCGTGGCGGCGATCACGTTCCTAGTATGGAGCTTCGTGGGTCCGGAGCCGCGTCTGGCGCATGCCCTCGTGAATGCCGTCGCTGTCTTAATCATCGCGTGTCCGTGCGCTTTGGGGCTCGCCACGCCGATGGCGATCATGGTGGGGACGGGCCGAGGGGCTCTGGCCGGCGTGCTCGTGCGGAACGCCGAGGCCCTGGAGCTGTTGGAGAAGGTGGACACGCTCGTCCTCGATAAGACGGGAACGCTCACGGAGGGGCGACCGCACCTGATCTCCATTGTCGCATTGGCGGAGTTAACCGAGGCCGAAGTGCTTCGCTTCGCCGCGAGCCTGGAGCGGGGGAGCGAGCATCCCGTGGCGCATGCCGTGCTTGAGGCCGCCGAGCGAAGGGGGATCTCGCTGGCCGAAGTGCGGGACTTTCGATCGCTTCCAGGGCAGGGGGCACAGGGGACGGTTGACGGACATACGGTGGCCATCGGAAACGAACGTCTCGCCGAAGAGTTCGGTCTGGAGACCGAGGCCGATATGGTGCGCCCTCAAGTCGAAGTCATGCGACGCCTCGGGCACACGGTTCTGTTCGTCATCGTGGACAGAGAGCTCGTCGGGCTTCTCGGAGTCGCCGATCCCGTCAAGGAATCGGCGCGCGAGGCCATCGCGGCGCTGCGTCGAGAGAAGCTGCGCATTGTGATGGTCACGGGCGATCATCGCCAGACGGCCGAAGCGGTGGCTCGCGAGTTAGGGATAGATGAGGTGATCGCCGAGGTGATGCCCGAACAGAAGGCCGATGTGGTGAGGCGTTTGAAGGCCGAAGGGCGCTGCGTGGCGATGGCCGGAGATGGCGTGAATGATGCGCCTGCGCTGGCCGAAGCCCATGTGGGCATCGCCATGGGGACGGGGACGGACGTCGCCATCGAGAGCGCGGCCATTGTGCTCGTGAAGGGGGATGTGCGCGGCATCGTGCGCGCGCGGCGGCTCAGTCGAGCGACGATGCGGAACATCCGGCAAAATCTCTTCTTCGCTTTTGCGTACAACCTGCTTGGCGTGCCCATTGCGGCCGGTATCTTCTATCCGATCTTCGGACTCTTGCTGAGTCCGATGATCGCAGCGGTGGCGATGACGTTCAGCTCGGTCTCGGTCGTCGCGAACGCTTTGCGTCTGCACCGGCTCGTCCTCTGAAGGTTCAAGACGGTGGCCGTGGAAGATTTGTCCGTGAGTCGCAGAGTGGCGCGATCGGGGGGGGAGGGGCGGGCCGAGAGCCCGCCCCCCGTTCAGGGTGAAGTCACTTCTTCGCCGGCAGGACGGAGTCCTTCAGAGTCTTGGCGATCCGAAACCTCAAGACCGTCTTGGCCGGGATCTTAATGGGCTCCCCGGTCCGCGGATTTCGACCCATGCGAGCCTTCCGCTTGGAGAGGACGAACTTCCCAAGCCCCGGGAGCGTGAAGACACCCGCTTTCTTCACCTCTTTGGCCACGAGCGCCGACAACTCATCCAGGAAACCGCGAGCAGTGGCTCGGTTGACGCCGAGTTTCTCCGCCAGTTGTCCAACAAGTTGAGCCTTCGTCAGTCCCTTTTTCGCCATATCCTCCTCCTCTAGCTTGAGATACTCACCACACGAGCGCCCCTATCTTAGCACGAAATCACGAGCGCGTCACCGACAAGGCTTCCTCTTCGGGGACTTCGCGCCGGTGCAAGACCTTATCAATCAGGCCATAGGCGACAGCTTGATCGGCCGTGAGGATGAAATCGCGCTCCACGTCCCGCTCGATCTGCTCGATCGTGCGCCCGGTATGCTTGGCCAGCAGCGAGCTGATCAGGCGTCGCAGGCGCATCAACTCTTCGGCGTGGATGCGAATGTCGGTCGCCTGACCCGAGACGCCGTAGATGTACGGCTGGTAGATCACGATTCGAGAGCTGGGGAGCGCATATCGCTTCCCCGGGGCTCCGGCCGCCAGCAGCAAAGCGGCGATCGCTTCCGCCTCCCCGGTGCAGATCGTCGCCACATCGGGGCGAATGAATTGCATCGTGTCGTAGATGGCCAGGCCGGCGGTGAGCGATCCGCCGGGACTGTTGATGTAGAGGTTGATGTCCCGGTCCGGGTCCTCGGCCTCAAGATAGAGCAATTGCGCGATGATCAGATTGGCCACCTGATCATCAATGGGCGTCCCGAGAAAGACGATGCGCTCCTTCAAGAGGCGAGAATAGATATCGTAGGCGCGTTCGCCGCGACTGGTCGTCTCAACCACAATCGGCACAAAGCGCATAGTCTCACCTCCCGTCCTGCAATTTTAGCATGAATTTTCGCGCTGGCAATTGCCGCCGCGCCTCTCCCTTGCGTTTCGAGCGGAGATCGGGTATCACTTCGTGAAAGCGAAGCGGCCATGAGGGGCGATGTGAATCAGGATGTTCAGAAGCTGACGACGCTGCTCAACATCAGCCAGACGCTGGGGACGACGCTCAACTTGCGGCAGGCGCTGCTGCGAGTGTTGGAGATCTTGGAGGAGAATCACGGCGTGGTCTCCGGCGTGATCGCGCTGCTGGAGGAGGGCGGCGAGGAGGTGGTCATCGAGGTCTCGGTCGGCCTGACGCGCGAGGCGCAGCAGCGCGGTCGTTACCGGGTGGGGGAGGGGATCATCGGGCGCGTCGTCGAGAGCGGCAAGCCCATCGTCGTGCCGAAGGCGAGTCAAGAACCCCTGTTTCTGAATCGCACGGGTGTCCTCAAGACCTCTCGCGAAGAGCTGACCTTCATCTGCGTGCCCGTCTCCGTGGATCAACAGACGATCGGCGCCATGGGCATCGTGTTGCCCTATCGCCCGGATCGGGATTACGATCAGGCCACGAAGTTCTTCAGCATCGTCGGTTCGATGGTGGCGCAGGCGGTGAAAGTGAATCAGCTCATCGAGGCCGAGAAGCGCCGCCTGATGGATGAGAACCTCGCCCTGCGCCGAGAGTTGCGAGAGCGCTACGACTTCAGCAATATCATCGGCACGAGCCGCCCGATGCAGGAGGTCTACGCGCAGGTGGCGCAGGTGGCGCGGACGAATACGACGGTGCTCATCCGGGGCGAGTCCGGGACGGGGAAGGAGTTGATCGCCCGCGCGATCCACTACAATTCGCTGCGGGCCGATCAACCGTTCATCAAAGTCAGTTGCGCCGCCCTTCCGGAGAGCCTCATTGAGGCCGAGCTGTTCGGGTACGAGAAGGGGGCGTTCACCGGAGCCTACGCGCGGAAGAAGGGGCGGTTCGAACTGGCTGATCGAGGGACGCTCTTCTTGGACGAGGTCGGGGATCTCCCGCTCTCGGTCCAGGTCAAGCTCTTGCGCGTGTTGCAGGAACGGGAGTTCGAGCGGCTCGGCGGGACCGAGACGATCAAAGTGGATGTGCGGTTGATCGCCGCCACAAATCGTGACCTCGAGCAAGCCATGCGCGAGGGGACATTTCGCGAGGACCTCTATTATCGCCTGAACGTGTTCACGATCTTCCTTCCGCCACTTCGGGAGCGGAAGTCAGATATTCCGCTTCTGGCCGATCACTTCCTCGAGAAGTACGCCCGCCTGCATGGCAAGGACATCCGGCGCATTTCGACGCCCGCTATTGATATGCTCATGAGCTATCATTGGCCGGGGAATGTCCGCGAATTGGAGAATTGCATTGAACGCGCCGTGCTCGTTTGCGAGGGGAGCGTGATCCACAGCCATCACTTGCCCCCCACGCTGCAGACGGCGGAGGCGTCGGGAACCGTCCCGCGTCTCTCCTTGAGCGAGGCCGTGGCCGCCTATGAGAAGGACTTGATCCTCGATGCCCTGAAGACGGCCCGAGGGAATATCTCGCGCGCCGCGCGCCTGTTGAATACCACTAAGCGCATCCTCGGCTATAAGGTCAGGAAGTACGGGATCAATCCCCGCCGGTTCAAAGAATAGCCTTCGGACGCCTCGTCGCCGGGTCGGGATTTGTCCCCGCGTCAGGGCGGGGCCGGTCGTCGCGCCTCTCGGGACGATCCTCGCAGGCGCGGGCTCGTTGACACGCGGCTGCGGGTTTTGATATACACGTGCCCTTCCGAGCATGGAGCGCGGGCATCGTCGGCATGCGGAGAGAATCCACGCCGAGGGAGGGAGCCCTATGATCGAGTCGTCTCGCTGGCGTCGAATCATCGTCGGACTCCTCTTCGTGGCAATCCTGGCGGCCGGTCTTCCGGCGGTCGCGCGGGATCAGGAGGATCGGCTCACGCCGACGGATCTGTTCGAGTTGGAGTATGCCAGCGATCCGCAGATCTCGCCCGATGGGCGATGGATCGTCTACGTGCGGCGGGCGAGCGACATCATGACGGATCAGCGCTATTCCAACCTCTGGATCGTCTCCTTCGATGGGAAGGAGCATCGGCCGCTGACGACGGGTATATCTCGAGATACCTCGCCGCGATGGTCGCCCGATGGCACGCGGATCGCCTACATCTCGGATCGAGAGGGCTCGCCGCAGATCTACGTGCGGTGGATGGATACGGGGCAGACGGCGCGGATCACGAACGTCCCCTTCCCGCCCGAAGGGATCGCGTGGTCTCCCGACGGACGATACCTCTCGTTCGCGATGTTCGTCCCGGAGCCGCCGCGACAGATCGGGAGTTTCCCGTCGCCGCCTTCCGGAGCCAAGTGGGCCGATCCCGCGATGGTGATTGACCGACTCGTTTATCGCTTCAACGGCGCGGGGTATTTGAAACCGGGATATACGCACCTGTTCATCGTCCCGGCAGAGGGGGGAACGCCCCGGCAAATCTCCAGTGGGAAATTCCATCACGGCGGCGTCGGCTTCCGCGCGAGCGAGGCCGTGTGGACGCCTGATGGGAAGGCGTTGCTCGTTTCGGCCAATCGTCGGCCGGATTTCGATCGGGAGCCGCTCGATACGGAGATCTACGAGTTCTCTATCGCCGACGGCTCGGTTCGCGCCCTGACCGATCGAAGGGGGCCGGATAACGCCCCGGCGATCTCGCCCGATGGGCGCTATATCGCGTACGTCGGCTTCGACGATGCCTATCAGGGATATCAGGTGATGCGCCTTTATGTGATGAATCGGGACGGGAGCGGCTCGCGTCTCCTCTCGGCGGCGCTCGATCGAGATGTCATGCGTCCGCGCTGGACCCCGGATGGTCGCGGCATCCTCTTCCTCTACGATGATCAGGGCACGACGAAGCTCGGCCTCTACACGCTCGACGGCCGTTTCCGAACGCTCGCGTCTCATATCGGGAGCGGGGAGCTCGCCTACAGCATGGGCGGGGCGTTCAGCGTGGCCAACACCGGCGCCTTCGCCGTGACCTACACGCGCCCGGATGTGCCGGGCGACATCGCCGTGGGAACGCTCGCCGATCCCACGCTCCGGGTGATCACGGCCTTGAACGCCGATCTCTTCGCGCGGAAGAAGCTCGGGCGCGTCGAGGAGATCTGGTACACCTCGTCGCTCGATGGGCGAAAGATCCAGGGGTGGATCATCACGCCTCCCGATTTCGATCCCTCGAAGAAATACCCGTTGATCTTGGAGATTCACGGCGGACCGTTCGCCAACTACGGCGACCGATTCGATGTGGAGAAGCAGATGTGGGCGGCGCGCGGCTACGTCGTCCTCTACGTGAACCCACGCGGGAGCACGAGCTATGGGGAGGAATTCGGCAACCTGATTCATCACGCCTATCCCGGCGATGATTTCTACGATCTCATATCCGGCGTGGAGGCCGTCCTCGCGCGCGGCTACGTGGATCCGGAGAACCTCTTCGTCACCGGGGGCAGCGGTGGCGGCGTCTTGACCTGTTGGGTGATCGGACGGACGAATCGGTTTCGGGCGGCGGCCGCCGCCTATCCCGTGATCAACTGGTACAGTTTCGTGCTGACGGCCGACATCGCCGCCTTCGCCATCAAATATTGGTTCCCGGGTTTTCCGTGGGATCACGTCCAGCATTACGAGAAGCGATCGCTCTTGTCGGTCGTCAAGAACGTGCGCACGCCGACGCTCATCATCACGGGCGAGGAGGATTACCGCACGCCTATGTCCGAATCCGAACAGTACTTCACGGCGTTGAAGCTGTTGGGTGTGGACGCTGTCCTGGTGCGCGTCCCTGGGGAGCCGCATGGGATCATGCGGCGGCCGAGCCATCATATGGCCAAGATCCTGTACATCGTCAACTGGTTCGACGAACATCGCAAGCGCCCATGAGCGAGCGCATGCTCGCTGGACGAGGGCCCGAAGGATCGGGACGCGTTTCTCCACTGCCTGATCGAGGGGGAGGGTGAGATGAACGCGACACGACGGATGCTCATCGCGCTCCTTTGGTTCATGCTCGCGGGGCCGTTCAACTCCGGCCTGGCCCGGCCCCGACCGCAAGAAGCGAACCTTCAGGACCTGGACGCCTATATCGTTCGCGCGATGCGCGAGTGGGAAGTCCCGGGGCTGGCGCTGGCCATCGTCAAGAACGACGCCGTTGTGCTCGCCAAGGGGTATGGCGTCAAGCGGCTCGGCGATCCGGCTCCGGTGACCGAACGGACGATCTTCGCCATCGGTTCGGCCTCGAAGGCGTTCACGACGGCCGCCCTCGCTCTGCTCGTGGAGGAGGGAAAGATTCGGTGGGATGATCCGGTCGTGAACTATCTCCCGGACTTCCAGCTGTTCGATCCTTACGTCACCCGCGAACTGACGATCCGCGATCTGGTCACGCACCGCAGCGGACTCGAACGCGCCGATCTGCTCTGGTACGGCACGACCTTCGAGCGCGAGGAGATCGTGCGGCGCCTTCGGTTCTTGCGACCGCGCTGGAGTTTCCGCAGCCATTTCGGGTATCAGAACATCCTCTACCTCGCCGCCGGTCAGCTCATTCGCGCCGTCACCGGGAAGACCTGGGACGCGTTCATCCGCGAGCGCCTCTTTCAGCCTTTAGGGATGAGGACGAGCACCACGAGCGTGAAGGCCTTGCGCGATATCCCGGATGTCGCTACGCCGCATGCGAAGATCGAAGGCGTCGTGCGACCGATCCCGTGGCGGGACATTGACAACATCGCTCCGGCGGGCTCCATCAACTCCAATGTCCTGGAGATGGCTGAGTGGGTCCGCCTGCACTTGAACGAAGGGGCGCATCGCGGACAACGGCTTTGGAGCGCCGCCGCCGAGCGCGAGATGCAGACGCCGCAAACGATCATTCGTCCCGAGCCGCCGTACTCCACGCTCTTTCCGGAAGCGCGATTTCTGACCTATGGGCTCGGGTGGTTCCTCCACGATTATCGAGGACGGAAGATCGTCGAGCACGGCGGCAATATTGACGGGATGAGCGCGCTCGTGGTCCTGGTCCCGGAGGAGAAGCTCGGTTTCGTCATTCTGACGAATATGAACGGGACGCTGCTCGTGCACGCGCTCAAGTACCGCATCATGGATATCTTCTTCGGGGCACCCTCCAAGGACTGGAGCGCCGACTTTCTGCAGCGCGCCAAGGCGCTTCAGGAACAGCAGCACGCTGCTCTGAAGAAGATCGAAGACGCGCGCGTTCTCGGAACGAAGCCCGCCCTGCCGCCAGCGCGGTACGTGGGAACATACGAGAACGAGGTGTATGGAGAAGCGACCGTCCATGAGGAGGAGGGGCGATTCGTGCTGCGGTGGGGACCGATGCGCGCGGGTGATTTGGAACATTGGCACTATGAGACCTTCCGGATTCGCTGGCGCGATCCCCTCCTGCCTCCGGCTTTTGTGACCTTCGTCCCCGATGTCGAAGGGACGGTCGGTGAGTTGAAGATGAAGCTCTCCGGCCTCTCCGAGGATCTGATCTTCCGCCGCGTCCGAGAGAGGGGGCGCGAGCGCTGAGGGGCTTGCCGGCAAACGAAGCGTTATGCTAGGCTCAAGCGCGCTATATCCCAAATGAGGAGGTGTCTGATGAGGAGAGGGAGCATCGCGATAGTCGTGCTTGTGCTCTCGGTCTGCCGAGGCTTCGGGCTCGGACAGACGGCGGCGACGGCCACCCTGAGCGGGACGGTCTCAGATCCGACGGGGGCTGTCGTCGCCGGCGCCGAGATCACCGTGACCGAGACGGCGACCAATGTGAGCCGGACGGTCAAGACCAATGAGAGCGGGCAATACGTCGTCACGAATCTCTCGCCCGGCGTCTATCGGATCACGGCGACGGCGCCGGGCTTTCGTCAAGCGGTCGTCTCCGCGTTGAAGATCGACGTGGCTCGGGGATACACGGTGAACTTCACCCTCGAAGTCGGGGAGATCGCCGAGACGGTCGAAGTCACGGCCGGCGCAGGCGTGGAGTTGCAGACGGTGGACGCGACAGTCGGAAACGTCCTCAAAGGGGAGACGCTCTTACGCTTGCCCAATGTCAATCGGAATGCCGTCTCGATCTACCTGCTGCAGCCGCTGACGATGCCCTATCGCGGCGTCGGCGTCAACGATAACGTCGGGGGGCAGGTCGCCGGGGCTCGAAGCGACCAGAACACGTTCATCCTGGACGGAGTAGACATCACCGATAACACCGTCGGGACGCATCCGGTGAAGCCGCTGGCGAGTGGGCCCGAGCCCATCATCCCCGTTCCGGTGGAGAGCATCGAGGAATTCCGCGTCGGGACGACGAATCCGAACGCCACCTTCGGCCGCAGCTCGGGCGGGCAGATCGCTTTCATCACCAAGCGCGGGACCAATGAATTCCACGGCTCGGCCTATTGGTATCACCAGAACGACAACCTGAACGCGAACACGTGGACGCGGAATCGGACGCGACAGCCGGATCCGGAGTTGAAGGACAACCGATTCGGGTTCTCGGCCGGTGGGCCGATCCTCCGGAATCGCACGTTCATCTTCGCCAATTATGAGGGACGGCGGTTCCCGCAGTCGCAGGATATCGTTCGCGTCGTACCGACCGAGACGTTGCGCGCCGGGATCTTGCGCTTCCGCGATGCGAGTGGCCAGATTGTCAGCTACGACCTGAAGACGTCGCGGCTCTGCGGCCCGGCGAACTCCGACCCGTGCGATCCGCGTGGCATCGGTCTGAATCCGGTAGTCAAGGCGTTGTGGGACCTGCTGCCGCCGGGAAACGATCCCTCCGTGGGCGATGGGTTGAATACGATCGGCTTTCGGGGCGTCGCCGATGCCTCGATCACGAGCGATTTCGCCGTCGTGCGCCTGGATCATCATCTGAGCGATCGCTGGCGGCTGGAGGCGAGCTATCGCTACTTCCGGCAGATCGCGGCCTCGCCGACGCAATTGGATATCGGAGGGCTCTTGAAGGGGAACACTAAGGGGGTCCCGGCCTCGCTGGCCAAGGTGCCGGTGCAGCCGCGTCTGGTGACGGCGGGGCTGATCGGACAGATCACGCCCCATCTGACCAACGAATTTCGGTTCTCGTTCCAGCGGAACTTCTGGTGGCTGCAGCGGGTCTCTCCGTTCCCGCAAGTGCCCGGCACAAACGTGGCGCTTCAGGTCGCCGGTCACCCCGCCTTCGGCGGGTTGGTCTCCGAGCCTATTGACGTGCACGCGCAGGTGGCGCGCACGCAAGGGGTCAACGATCACGTGACGCAGTTTGTGGACAACGTGACGTGGATCACGGGGCGGCACACGATGCAATTCGGGACGTCCATCCGTCGGCTGAAGCTCTACCACCTGCGCGATGATAAGGTCGTCGGATCGCTGGCGTCCCTGGTGGCCGAGCTGGATGTGGCGGGGGCGGTGACGATCCCACCATCGAATCGCCCGCCGAGTTGTTCGGAAACGGTGCGAACGAATTGCCTGCAGCCGGGCGATGTGACCCGATGGAATCGCCTCTACGCCGGAGCGCTCGGGATCATTGACAACGTCGGCGTCATGATCGTGCGCGATGGGCGGTTGAACCCGCGTCCGATCGGCTCGCCGCTGGAGGTGGACGCCCGGATCAACGCCTACGAGTTCTATTTCAACGACGTCTGGCGCCTTCGCCCCTCGCTGACGCTCACGCTCGGCGCGAGCTATCAGTGGCAGACACCGCCCGTGGAGAAGGACGGGCGACAGACGTTCCTGATCGAACAGGCGACGGGTCGGATTCTGACCTCGAGCCAGTACTTCGCCGCGCGACGACAGGCGGCGCTGCGCGGGGAGATCTACAATCCGGCGCTCGCCTTCCAGCCGATTCGGAATTCCGGCCGCGATCGCATCTTCGACATTGACTGGTCGAATTTCGGTCCGCGCGTAGCCGTGGCGTGGAATCCCTCGTTCGAACGCGGCCTCGGGGGGGCTCTCTTCGGGAATCGCAAGGGGGTGATCCGCGCTGGATACGGGGTCGTCTATGATCGGTTGAACACGGTCCAGACGATCGTCATTCCGCTGCTCGGGGTCGGGTTCGCGCAGACGATCAACTGCCGTGGGCCGCGCATCGGCGGCGTCTGCGCCGGGAACAACGATCCCTCCAACGCCTTCCGCATCGGCGTGGACGGACCGGCTCCCATTCCCACGATCCCCACGGTGAGCCCTCCGGTCGTGCCGAGCATCCCCTTCGGGGAGATCCTCTCCTTCCAGGTTGATCCGGACATCAAGGTCGGGCGCTCGCAGAGCTTCGATCTGACGATCCAGCGGGAGTTGCCCGGCAACTTCCTCGTCGAGTTCGGCTATGCCGGACGATTGGGTCGGAATCTGAACCAGAACGTGCAGTTGAGCGCCGTGCCGTTCTTCATGCGCGATCGGGCAACGCTGCAGAGCTTCGCGCAGGCGTTCGACGCGGTCGCCGAGCAACTGCGGGCGGGCGTAGCGCCGGATCGCGTGACGCCGCAACCGTGGTTCGAGAATCTCCTGGGTCCTGGGGGGACGGTCCGCGTCGCGACAGCGCGCACGGCTGCCTTCCGCGATGGCTTGCTGAATGACCTGTGGACGTTCATCCAGACCTCGCTATTGGTCGCCGGACAGCCGACGATCACCAACATGCAGGTGCTCGACCTCTGGATGCGGACCGATGGCGGGCGATCGAACTACCACTCGTTCTTCCTCACCGTGCGAAAGGCCTTCTCGCGGAACCTGACCTTCGACATCAACTATACGCTCTCGAAGGCGTTGGATCAGGCGGGGCTCATCCAGAATTTCATCGGCACCTTTTCCTCTTCCTACGACCCGGATATCGACTACGGCCCGGCCTTCTTCGATCGCCGGCACGTGGTGAACGCGCTGGGATTCTACGAGCTTCCCTTCGGGCGAGGGCAGCGATGGAGCACGGGCACGTGGTTCGATAAGGTCGTCGGCGGATGGTATCTGTCCGGGATCTTCACGGCCAATAGCGGATTGCCGCTCACCGTCGTGCAGAGCAATCAGGTCTGGGGCGGCGATCCGCTCAACTTCTCCGTGGGGGCCGGGGCGATCCCGCTCAGGAAGCCGGACTTCCCGAATAAAGTGCATCGGAACGTCGCCGGATCGGGCGGCATCGGCACGGCCGGCGATCCCAAGCGCGGAGGGACGGGGCTGAACCTCTTTGCCAATCCGGAAGCCGTATTCAACAGCTTCCGGAAGATCCGCATCAGCGAAGATGGGCGGCAGGGACGCGGCGTGCTGCGCGGATTCCCGCGCTGGAACTTCGACCTCTCCATTGGGAAGAAGACGGCGATCACCGAGAGTGTGCGCTTGGTCTTCACCTGCGATTTGCTGAACGCATTCAACCGCGTGGAGTTGGCCGATCCCACGCTCAGCCTGCTCGATCCGGCTTCGTTCGGCGTACTGACCACGCAGTTCAATACGCCGCGCTTTATTCAACTCGGCTTCCGCTTCGAATGGTGAGAGCTGACGAGGCGGAGGGATCTCCCTCCGCCTCGCTCCAGAGCGAGCCGATCGCCGCGTTGAATCGGGGTTTTCATTGGACACTTCGGGACGAACTTGTGATAATCGGCGGAATTTGTAACAATACTGGCCTATGCGGCGAGGGCTCAGATGGCCGAAGCGGCAAGACCTGGTGAAGGAAGCCCCGCGAAGTCCTCGTGAGACCGAAGGAAGCGAAGCCGCTTATGAGGCGCATGTCTTTGGCCAAAATTGTCTCTTGAATATTCATGCGGGACATCTTTGTGCCAATTTGTGAGATAGAGCGGCCGAGTCGAGATGGCGAGAAAATGCCGATATTTCAGTGGGTTACAGAGGATATGGTGCGCTCTCGCTCCTCTTTTGGTATGTCGTTTGCGTATGATATCTGGGTTGAGCTCTGTCTGGGAGGGGAGCGGCCAATGAGAGGTGAGTACGGAGAGATCATGCGATTTCTGCTCCACTTTCGGGAGCGGTTCCCTTCGGAGGAGGAGTTTCGCGCGTTCTTGACGGAAGAGGTGCGGCAGTTCGTCAAGGACGCCAGGGAGTATGACATCGTACTTTCGATCTTACCCGAATGCCTCAAGCCGCGATCGGCGTTCGTGGGAGAAGGACGCCGAGGTCGCTTCTGAAGCGATCCCTCTGGGGAAGGGCTTCAGAGGGGCGTCTGAGGTTTTCGGCGCAGAGATGTGATATTTTCCATGCCAGGAGGGGGACGATGACGCCACAGAAAGTTCTCGAATATGCGCGCGAGCATGGGGCGAAGTATGTGGACATTCGCTTCACGGATCTGGTGGGGCAATGGCAGCATATGACGTTCCCGATCGAGCAGTTGAAGGAGGAGAGTTTTGAAGAGGGGTTCGGCTTCGATGGGTCGAGCATTCGGGGATGGGCGGCGATTCATGAGAGCGACATGCTGCTGGTCCCGGATGCGCGATGGTATTGGATGGATCCGTTCTACGAGGAGCCGACGCTCTGTTTGATTGGGGATGCTGTGGATCCGATCACGCGGCAGGGGTATGAGTACGATCCGCGGGGAGTTGCCAAACGGGCGGAGGCGTACATGCGGTTCACGGGGATTGCGGATGAGGCGTATTTCGGACCGGAGGTGGAGTTCTTCATCTTCGACGAGGTGCGATACGAGGTGGACGGTGTGCGCAGCAGCTATGAGGTGCGCAGCCAGGAGTGGGGAGCGCGGGGGTATCGCATGCGTGGGAAGGAGGGGTACGTGCCGATCCCGCCCGTGGATCAGCTTCAGGACGTGCGGACGGAGATCGCCGAGCGCTTGCGGCAGATCGGCATCGAAGTGGAATGTCACCATCATGAGGTCGCCAGTGGCGGACAGGGCGAGGTGGACTTTCGGTACGGCGGGTTGGTGGAGACGGCCGATCACGTGATGGCCTTCAAGTACATCGTGCGACAGGTCGCCTGGCGGCGGGGGAAGGTGGCCACGTTCATGCCGAAGCCGGTGTTCGGGGATAACGGCAGCGGCATGCACTGCCATCAATCGCTGTGGAAGGGTGGGCGTCCGCTCTTCGCCGGCGAGGGCTATGCGGGACTCTCACAGGAAGCGCTCTGGTACATTGGGGGATTGCTGCGACATGGGCCGGCGTTGGCGGCGTTCGTGGCGCCGACGACCAACAGTTATCGTCGGTTAGTACCCGGGTTTGAAGCGCCGGTGAACCTCGCCTACTCGCGGCGGAATCGAAGTGCCGCGGTTCGCATTCCCATGTATTCGGTCAATCCTGCGACGAAGCGCTTGGAGTTCCGGCCGCCGGATCCGAGTTGCAATCCCTATCTCGCCTTCGCGGCGATGCTGATGGCGGGCTTGGATGGCATTCAGCAGCGGATCGAGCCGGGCGAACCGCTGGATCGAGACATCTACGACATGAGCCCGGAGGAGCTGAGGGACGTGCCGAAACTCCCGGGTTCACTCGAGGAGGCTCTGGAAGCGCTCGAGCACGATCATGAATTCTTGCTCAAGGG
Organism: bacterium HR08; assembly: GCA_002898775.1. Taxonomy (GTDB): domain Bacteria; phylum Acidobacteriota; class Blastocatellia; order HR10; family HR10; genus HR10. The sequence continues at coordinate 17,528 of BEHK01000043.1, forward strand.
CGATGTCTTCACCCCGGCGCTGATCGAGCGGTGGATTCGCTACAAGCGCGAGCGCGAAGTGGATGCCGTGCGCTTGCGCCCGCATCCGATGGAGTTCTACCTCTATCTGGACGTGTGACGTGGGCAATCCCGGGCGTCCCCGGGGAATGGGGAATCGCCGGCTCGCTCCGGGGCGGGCTGGATCCGCTTCACTCCCCCCGACCTCCGTTGCCGGCTCATTGCTCGCGGTGGAGCGAGCCGATAAAATAGATAACCTGTCTGCGTAGCCGAGGGGCACCGTCATGGCGCGCATCACCATTCATGATCTGAGGGCCATGAAGGGGCGGGGGGAGAAGATCGTCATGCTCACCGCCTACGATTACTCCATGGCCCGATTGTTGGACGAGGTGGGGATTCCGGTTCTGCTGGTTGGCGACAGTGTGGGCATGGTGGTGCTCGGTTACGAGACGACGCTTCCCGTCACGGTGGAGGAGATGCTGCACCACGTGAAGGCGGTCGTACGAGGCAGCCGCCGCGCTCATGTCGTCGCTGATATGCCCTTTCTCAGTTATCACACCAGCCCTGAGGAGGCCGTGCGCCATGCCGGGCGCTTTTTGAAAGAAGGCGGCGCGCAATCGGTGAAGCTGGAGGGCGGTCGTGAGATCGTCCCCATCGTCCGTCGTCTCGTGCAGGCGGGCATTCCGGTCATGGGGCATGTGGGGCTCACCCCTCAAGCGATCCATCAATTGGGCGGCTATCGCGTTCAGGGGCGAAGCCGCGAGGCGGCGCTTGGGCTCCTTCAGGACGCGATGGCTCTGGAAGAGGCCGGCGCGTATGCGCTCATCTTGGAAGCGATCCCGGCTCCCTTGGCGCGCGCCATCACCGAGCGCGTGAGGATTCCGACCATCGGCATTGGCGCCGGTCCCTGGTGCGATGGTCAGGTGCAGGTGATCCATGACCTCCTCGGCCTCTATCCCGATCTGGCGCCCAAGCATACGAAGCGCTACGCGCGATTGGGAGAAGCGATTCGTGAGGCCGTCATGGCCTATGCGCGCGAGGTTCAGGAAGGGATCTTCCCCGGGCCGGAGCAGAGTCACGCCATGGACGAGGCGGTTTTGGCCGAGGTGCTCGCTCTGGCTGAGGCCTCGTGAGGAGTCGCCGTGCGCGTCGTGCGCACGCTGAGTGAGATGCGAGAGGTGCGAGCCGCGCTGCGCGGCTGTGTGGGATTCGTCCCTACGATGGGCTACCTCCATGAGGGGCATCTCTCATTGATTCGTCGCGCCCGCGCCGAGTGTGAGGTCGTTGTCGTGAGCCTCTTCGTCAATCCCGCGCAGTTCGGCCCGGGGGAGGATTATGAGCGGTATCCCCGCGATGAGGCGCGCGATCTCGCCCTGTTGGAGCGGGAAGCCGTAGATGTGGCCTTCGTTCCCACGGTCGAGGAGATGTATCCTCCAGGGTTCAGCACGTGGGTCGAAGTGACCGGTCCTTTGGCGGAGCGGTTGGAAGGGGCGAGTCGCCCGGGGCACCTCCGTGGGGTCGCCACGGTCGTCCTCAAGCTCTTTCATCTGGTGCAGCCCCATCGCGCGTACTTCGGTGAGAAGGACGCCCAGCAGCTTCGAATCATCCGACGCATGACGAGCGATCTCAATCTGCCGATTGAGATCGTCGCCTGCCCTATTGTGCGCGAACCGGATGGGTTGGCTCTGTCCAGTCGTAATGTCTACCTCTCACCCGCGGAGCGAGAGCACGCGCGGGCCCTCTCGCGCTCCTTGGCCTTGGCGCGTCGGCTCATTCTCGAGGAGGGGATGCGAGAGGCCGCCGAGGTGCGGCGGCGCCTGCAGGAATATTTGCGCGCGGCGCCCGGGGTGACGCTCGATTATGTGAGCCTGGCGCACCCGGAGACGTTGGAAGAAGTGGAGCGAATCGAGGGGCCGGTCCTCGTGCTGGTCGCCGCGCGAGTCGGTTCGGCTCGGTTGATTGATAACGCCCTCATCCCGTGAAGCGGATCTCCGCTCAGGTGAGCGCGAGCATGCGCGCCAGCGCGCCTCGGGCGCGCTCGGCGATCTCCTCCGGGACACGGATCGGATGGACCAGCTCCTTGAGCGCGCGCAGGACCTTGGGCAGGGTCGTGCACTTCATG
>BEHK01000044.1 GCA_002898775.1 bacterium HR08
TCTCCGTATATCCCCCTTGAATCACCAGGCAGAGCAGGGCATGCCCGTGCGCATGCTTCGGAGTTCTGAAGAAGGGGGCATATCCGCGTTCAGAGAGGATGAGACCTGAGGCGGCTCGGCTTCGTAAGGTCTCTCCGTAAAGGTATCCCAGCGGGAGTCGTTCCACGCACCATTTCTCCCCACTGTTGTTCACACGCTGTTGCGCCTGAGCCATCGGCATCACCTCCTCGTCTCTCAGAATGGGCATATCCTATATAATATAGGATATGCTTGACTGTCAAGCCGCCCTATGGCATAATTCGCGCCTCTGGCGCCGGTCCAAATCAGTTTTGGGAGGGGAGGACCTCCCGTAGCAGGAGGAGGACATGCGCGAACGGGCGGCAACGCTGCAGAAGCCGATGGGAATCATACGACGGTCGTTAGCCACGGAGGTGGCCGATAAGATTCGGGAGAAGATCCTCCGCGGCGAACTGAAAGAAGGTGAGCAATTGCGTCAGAAGGCGCTGGCCGAGGAGTTCCAGGTCAGCCAGATCCCCGTGCGGGAAGCCCTTCGGCAGCTAGAGGCGGAAGGGCTGGTGACGATCATCACCCATCATGGGGCGATTGTCTCCTCGCTCTCCCCGGAGGAAATCGAGGAACTTTTCGAGATCCGAGCGGTCTTGGAATGTGCGATCCTTCGGCAGGCGATCCCGCGGCTGACGGCCGAGGACCTGGCGCGCGCCGGGCGCATTTTGGAGGCTTACGAGCGGGCCCTGGATGCCGCCGATTCGGAGAGTTGGGGGGAACTGCACTGGCAATTCCACTCGACGCTCTATGCGGCGGCCAATCGCCCGCGCTTCATGTCTCTGATTCAGATGACGAATGTGAACGCCGATCGGTACATTCGCCTTCACATCCGGTTCTCGCTGGAGATGCATCGGCAGGTGAAGCGGGAGCATCGGCTTCTGTTGGAGTACTGTCGAGCGCAGGATGTGGAGGCGGCCACGCGGCTGCTTGAACGGCACATCCTCAATGCCGGGAGTGAGCTGAAGGACTACATTCGGCGGTATCGGGAAGAAAGCTGACGGCGCTCGAGAAAGGAGGAGGGAGATGGTGAGGCCAACGACATTGGGCGTGATCGTTGGGAATCGCGGGTTCTTCCCCGCGCATCTCTGCGAGTCAGGTCGGTCGGACATCTTGCGCGCCTTGGAGGAAGAGGGCCTGGGTGCCATCATTCTTCCCCTGGACGCGACGAAGTTCGGCGCCGTGGAGAGCTACGAGGATGCGCAGAAATGCGCGGCGTTATTTCGGGCGCATCGCGAGGAGATTGATGGGATTCTCGTGACGTTGCCGAACTTCGGCGACGAGCGCGCCGTAGCGGATACGATTCGATGGGCCGGGTTGAACGTTCCCGTCCTCGTGCATGCGTTCGCCGACGAGCCAGGGAAGATGACGATCCAGTATCGTCGTGACAGCTTCTGTGGGAAGATCTCCGTGTGCGACAACTTGCGCCAATACGGGATCCCGTTCTCGCTGACGCGGCGTCATACGGTGCATCCTTCGGATCCGTCGTTTCGAGAGGATTTGCGTCGCTTCGCAGCGACCTGTCGGGTCGTCCGTCGGTTGCGGGGGGCGCGCATTGGAGCCTTGGGGATGCGACCGGCGCCCTTCAATACGGTACGGTATAGCGAGAAGCTGCTGGAGCGTTCGGGAATCACCGTCGAGAGCATTGATCTGTCCGAAGTCATCGGGCGTGCGAACCGATTGAGCGAGGCGGATCCCGCCGTCTCGGACAAATTGGAGGCGATCAAAGCTTACACGGAGACGGTAGGGGTTCCTCATTCATCCTTGATCAAGATGGCGAAGCTCGGGGTCGTCATTGATCAGCTCATTCAAGAGCGACATCTCTCGGCCACGGCGATTCAATGCTGGACGGCTCTTGAAGAGTACTATGGTGTGGTTCCCTGCACGGTGATGAGCATGATGTCGAACGCGTTGTTGCCGAGCGCCTGCGAGTCGGACGTCACGGGGTTGGTGAGCATGTATATCCTGCAGGCAGCCTCGGAGAAACCAGCGGCGTTGCTCGATTGGAACAACAACTATGCGGATGATCTGAACAAAGGGGTCCTGTTTCACTGCTCGAATCTCCCGAAGGCATTTTTCACCGACACGAAGATGGGGTATCAGGACATCATTGCGGGGACCGTTGGGAAGGAGAACACATATGGGACGATTCTGGGTCGGATCGCGCCGGGGCCCTTCACCTATTGTCGGGTCTCCACCGATGACCTGGAGGGGTGCGTGAGAGCGATCGTCGGCGAGGGGCGGTTCACGGATGATCCGTTGGAGACCTTCGGGGGATATGGGGTTGTGGAGATCCCGAATTTTCAGAAGCTCCTGCGCGTCATCTGTCGCCGGGGGTTCGAGCATCATGTCGCGGCTACGCGAGATACGGTGGCCGAAGCCGTCGCCGATGCCTTGAGCACCTATATGGGATGGGACGTCTACCACCATCAGTAAGAGATCGCGTCCGGAGGGAAGGCGGTGGCCTTCTGGGATTGGTTGATTGTCGCTCTGTATTTCGTTGGGCTGCTGAGCCTTGCGTGGTGGGTGATCCGGAGGGGGAAGGAGACGGCCGACGATTATTTCCTGGCGGGTCGGAACCTCGGCTGGTTCATCGTCGGGGCTTCGATTTTCGCCTCGAATATCGGATCGGAGCACTTGGTCGGCCTCGCGGGGTCTGGAGCGACCAGTGGAGTTGCCATGGCGCATTATGAGCTGCACGCGTGGTGCTTGCTGGTCCTCGGGTGGGTTTTCATCCCCTTCTACATGCGTTCCCGTGTCTTCACGATGCCGGAGTTCTTGGAGAAGCGATATTCGCCGGCCGCCCGGTGGATCCTCTCGCTCATCTCGCTCGTCGCGTATGTGCTGACGAAGATCGCCGTGGGGATTTTCGCCGGGGGAGTCGTCTTCAGTACGCTCATGCCCGAGTTGCGCCTCACCATTGGTCCGACGATGCTGGACAGCTTTTGGATCGGCTCGGTTCTGGTCATCGTGCTGACCGGCATCTACACGGTTTTAGGGGGCCTGCGGGCTGTGGCGTACACGGAGGCCGCGCAGACGCTCATCCTCATCCTCGGATCGGTCCTGCTGACTCTCTTTGGCCTCGCGAAGCTGGGGGGGTGGAGCGAGTTACGCGCGGCGTTGGACCCGGATATGTTCAACCTCTGGAAGCCGCTCATCCCTCCCGGGATGGAAGGGACGTGGGAGCCTGTGAAGGCGTCGGATCGGATCGCCTGGTACTTCAACTGGAACTATCCGTGGTTGGGGATGGTGCTCTGCTCGCCGGTCATCGGCCTCTGGTATTGGTGCACGGATCAGTACATTGTTCAACGCGCCCTTGGGGCGCCCAATGAGCGCGAAGCGCGCCGCGGCGCGATCTTCGCGGCGTATCTCAAGCTCCTTCCCGTCTTCATCTTCATCATTCCGGGGATGATCAGTGTGGCGCTCGCGAAGACCGGACGGGTGCCTGAGTTGACCGTGATGGTGGATGGCAACGGGGAGGTCATCCCGCATGCGGCTCAAGCAGCTTTTCCGCTTATGGTCAAGCACGTGTTACCGGTCGGGGTTCGGGGGATCGTCGTCGCCGGATTGCTCGCGGCCCTGATGAGTTCCCTGGCTGGGGTCTTCAATGCGTGCTCGACGCTCTTCACCATTGATTTCTACCAGAAGTTCCGGCCGCAAGCCTCGCAACAGCGGCTCGTCTGGGTTGGGCGCGTGGCCACGACGATCATGGTGATCATCGGATTGCTCTGGATCCCGGTGATTCGAGGAGGAAAGGGATTGTATGACTATCTGCAGGGGGTTCAAGGATATCTCGCGCCTCCGATCTTCGCCGTCTTCTTCCTGGGGGTCTTTTTGAAACGGCTCAATGGGAAGGCGTGTTTGGCAGCGCTGATTGTCGGCTTCGCCTTAGGGCTCTTCCGACTATTTGTGGACACGCCGGTGGCGCTCAAATTGCCCGGCTTTGAGAACGGCTACCCCGAAGGGTCGTTCTTCTGGATCGTCAACAACATCTACTTCCAATATTACAGCGCGCTCATCTTCATCGTGTCCATCCTGGTCCTGGTCAGCGTCAGCTATCTGACGGCGCCACCCTCTGAAGATCAGATTCGCGATCTCACGTATGCGACGGTGACCCCGGAGCAGCGGAGGGCATCTCGCCTGAGCTGGAACAAGTGGGATGTCATTCATTCGGGGGTCGTCTTGGGCGCCATCACGCTCGCTTATCTCTACTTCCGAGGATGAGGGCGATCATGCGGGGGAAACGGTATGCCATCGGATTGGACTTCGGGACGAATTCGGTGCGCGCTCTGGTCGTGGATGTCTCCGACGGACGGGAGGTCGGAACGGCCGTATGGAACTATGAGCATGGGGAGGCCGGCGTACTCCTGTCGCGCGATCCGAATCTCGCACGGCAGCATCCGGCGGATTACGTCAAGGGGACGGAGATAAGCATCAAAAAGGCCCTGGCTCGGGCCCGCCGAACCGTGCGGGGGTTTCGTCCGGATCAGGTTATTGGCATCGGCGTCGCGACGACTGGAAGCACACCGATTCCGGTTGACGAGAACGGTCGCCCGTTGGCTTTTCGCAAGGAGTTCGCGCGGAATCTCGCGGCGATGGCGTGGCTGTGGAAGGATCACACGGCGGTCGCCGAGGCGGAGGAGATCACAGAGCTGGCGCGGCGGATGCGCCCTCACTATCTGGCCAAATATGGCGGGGTCTATTCGAGCGAGTGGTTCTTTAGCAAAATCCTCCATTGTCGGCGCACGAGTCCGGAGGTCTTCGAGGCGGCGTACCTCTGGGTGGAGCTCGCCGACTGGATTCCCGCGATGCTGACGGGAACTGAGCATCCGGATCGGCTCACGGTGGGCATTTGCGCGGCCGGGCATAAGGCGATGTATAACGAAGCCTGGGGCGGATATCCCGACACGGAGTTTCTCGCCGCGCTGGATCCGAAGCTGGCCGAATTGCGAGCGCGATTGCGCCCGAAGGCGTATCCGGTGGATCGAGCCGTCGGTGGGTTGACCGAGGAATGGGCGCGACGGACGGGGTTGCTTCCAGGCGTACCGGTAGCCGTCGGGGCCTTCGATGCGCACTTGGGAGCCGTCGGAGCCGGCGTCGCTCCCGGCACGTTGGTGAAGATCATCGGGACGAGCACGTGTGACATCACAGTCGTCCCGACGGATCGCGATCTGCCCGATATTCCTGGGCTCTGTGGCATTGTGGAGGGAAGTGTTATTCCGGGCTACTATGGTCTCGAGGCCGGTCAGTCAGCAGTCGGGGATATTTTCAACTGGTTCATCAGCTACATTCGTCCGCTCGGGCGCGCGGGCACGCACGAGGCGTTAGCATCGGCCGCGGCGCGCTTGAAGCCGGGCGAATCCGGACTCCTCGCCCTCGATTGGAACAACGGGAATCGGACGATCCTTGTGGATCAGCGCCTGACGGGATTGCTGCTGGGGCAGACGCTCTACACGACACCGGCCGAGATCTATCGCGCTTTGGTCGAAGCGACGGCTTTCGGCGCGCTCACGATCATCCAGCGATTCGAGGAATACGGAGTGACGATTGAGCAGGTGATCGCCTGTGGGGGGATTGCTGAGAAGAATCCGTTCGTCATGCAGATCTACGCCGACGTCTTCGGACGCCCGATTCGGATCAGCCGCTCCGCTCAAACCTGCGCTCTGGGAGCGGCGGTCGCGGGAGCCGTGGTCGCGGGGAAGCGAGCAGGGGGATACAATTCGATCCCCGACGCTCAGCGCGCGATGACCGGACTGAGGCCCAGGGGGTTCCAGCCGAATCCTCAGGCGCACGCGATCTATCGAGAGCTGTACCCCTTATATCGCACGTTGCACGATGCGTTCGGAACAAAGGAGTGGCACGGCAATCTCCATCATGTGATGAAGCGCCTCATTGAGATTCGGAATCGCGTTCGGCAGTAGGAGAGGGAGATGCTCGAAGAGCTGAAAGAACGAGTCTGTGAGGCGAATCTGCGATTGGTTCGGGAAGGGCTCGTCCTCCTGACGTGGGGGAATGCCAGTGGCATCTCTCGTCGGGATGGCGTCTTCGTCATCAAGCCGTCGGGCGTCCCTTACGATCAGATGAAGCCGGAGCATATGGTCGTGGTTTCGCTGGAGACCGGAGAGGTCGTCGAAGGCGCACTGCGTCCGAGTTCAGATACGCCCACGCATCGTGAATTATATCGCGCGTTCCCCACCATTGGGGGGATCGCGCATACCCACAGCCTCTATGCCACGATTTGGGCTCAAGCGCAACGCGAAATCCCCCCCTTGGGAACGACGCATGCGGATTACTTCTATGGGGCGATCCCCTGCACGCGCCCCCTCACGCCGGAAGAGATCCTCTCCGATTATGAGGCGAATACGGGGCGCGTTATCGTCGAGCGCTTCGCGACGTTGAATCCACAGCACATGCCGGCCGTCTTGGTCGCCGGACATGCCCCGTTCACCTGGGGGGCGACGGTTGAAGCGGCGGTCGAGGCGGCCATCGTTTTGGAATACGTCGCCCGGATGGCCCTGGAGACGCTCTCTCTGAATCCCGCGTGCCGAGCGATTCCCGCGACCTTGCTTGAGAAGCACTTCTTTCGCAAGCATGGGCCGGGCGCTTACTATGGACAGCCCGGATCTTCCTCCAGTGCGTCTTGAGCGACCACCGTCCTGCTGAGGTTTCGGTCGGCGCGTCCTTAGCCACATCCCAAGGCCTTTAAGGTCGTTCGAGAGCACGACGTTTGGCGTCATCGGGGCTCCGACGGGGAACCGCACCATCAACCTGCGAGCCACACTCAGCTTTTAGCTCTGGGGACTTGAGATTCGGTTCTTCGACAAAGGAGATTGGACTTCTCTTATGAGGCCAACCCTAATCCTGTTCAAGGACCCTAAGGACGTTCAAGACAATCAACTCGCGGGCGCGGCATAGTGGTGATAGTGAGAGGTCGGTGTATGAGAAGGCCAAGCCAAAAGGAGGTCATAGGATGAGGACATCATTGAGATACGTCTTCGCCATTGGTGTCATTGTCCTCCTGTTTGGAAATCTGGTGCCGAGGAGCATTCGCGCTCAACAGCAACTGGGAACCATTCAGGGGACGATCGTTGATCCCACGGGGGCTTTGGTTCCGGGCGCTACTGTGACGGCGACGAATAAAGATACCGGAGAGACGCGGACGGTTCTCTCTAACGAGAGCGGGTTCTATCGGATCGTGAACCTTCCTCCGGGGCGCTATGACGTAACGGTGGAGGCGAAAGGGTTCCGAAGGGCCGTACGCACCGATATCGTCCTGTTCGTCGGCGCGACCCTGGGCGTGAATTTCGAGCTGGAGCCGGGCGTATTGGAGGAAGTCGTCGAGGTGACGGCGGGACTCGCGCAGCTTCAGACGGAGAAGGCGGACGTCTCGGCCGTCGTCGAGCGGAAGAAGGTCGTGGATCTGCCGCTTCAGCTTCGAAACGTCTTCCAGCTGGCCGCGCTGCAGCCCGGGATCACGGGATTGGCGACGGGCGCCGACTTCCTGACGCCGGAGTACGGGATCGGTATCAACGCGAACGGTCAGCGGGGATCCGGAAATAACGCCTCGCTCGACGGAGCCAGCATCAACGGGAATCCATGGGGCGGGACGGTGCTGATGATCCCCAACGTCGAATCCGTGCAGGAGTTTCAAGTGATCACCAATAATCCGTCGGCTGAGTATGGGCGGAACTCGGGCGCCATCATCAGCATCGTCACCAAGTCGGGAACCAATGAGTTCCATGGTTCGGTCTTCTTCTTCCACCGCAACGACAATCTGCGTGCGCTCAACATCTTCGCCCGTGGCGCTCTCCGGCGCGATGCGACCAAGGAGGAGCGGCAGCGGGTCGCTCCCGAGTTCCGGCGGAACGACTTCGGCTACAGCCTCGGAGGCCCGATCCGTCGGGATAAGACGTTCTTCTTCACCTCGTATGAAGGGCTTCGAGCGGCGACCGGTCAAGCTTTCGTGACGACAGTAGAGACGAAGGAGTTCGTGGATTTCGTCCTACGGACGCGTCCCAATTCGATCGCGGCGTATCTGTTGAAGAATTTTCCGCCGTTGGCGTATCCGACGACCGGTCTGCGGGATTTGGGAAGCCCGGTCCCTGGAGCCACGCAGATCGGACCGCCGGATGGCATCCCGGATGTTGGGAGCGTCACCGTCGCTCCCTCGGGCGTGCGCAATGGCGATCAGTTCAACATTCGAATTGACCACCTCTTCTTCGGAGGCAATGGACGCCTGCGCGGCACGTACTACCGGACGAAGCTCGATCCCGTGGACGTCGCGGTGCGACCGAAGTTCCGGCAACCCTTTCCGCATCGGAATCAGTTCCTCAATCTCGCCTACACGCACATCGTCTCCCCACGCACGGTGAATGAATTCAGCTTCGGATACCTGCGCATGCACGGTCGCGCGCCGGATTTGAATCCGGAGTCGCCGACGATCACGATCTCCGGATTGGGCGCCGGATTCGGTACCGCGTTCTGGATGCCGATTCGCTTCGCGCAGAACGTCTTCGAGTACAAGGACACGCTTACGATGAATCGGGGGAATCACGGCTTGAAGACGGGGTTTGAGATCCGGCGCGTTCAGGACAACCACGACTTCCATCATTGGGAGCGGCCCAATTACACGTTCAACAGTATCCTGAACTTCGCCAACGACGAACCTTTGACCGAGCTGCGCGCCGTTGATCCAGTGACGGGATTGGCGACGGGGATCTCGGCCGGGTATCGCAACTTCGAGTTCGCCGCGTTCATCCAGGATGATTGGAAAGTGCGACGGAACTTCACGCTGAACATCGGGTTGCGATACGAGAACTTCGGCACGCCGAGCAAAGTTGGGTGGAAATTCCAGAACATCATCTACGCGCCGGGGACGAACGTCTTCGAGCGGATCGCCAATGCCCGCATGGCCTACGTGGATCAGCTCTTCAAATCGGACAATAACAACTTCGCGCCACGCTTCGGATTCGCGTGGGACGTCTCCGGGAGAGGGAAGCTCGTGATTCGAGGTGGGACGGGGATCTCCTATAATCGGCTCAACAACACCATCTATACCGACGAGAAGATGAACCCGCCGCGATTTGCGGCGGCGTCGACCGACGTCCGCACGCCGGGAGCTCCGCCGATCGTGTATACGCTGGGACCGAAATATCCACCCAATCCGGCGCTCGCGCGCGGTTTGGACGAGCGCGGGGGGATTCGTGGCACGCGCGTGAACCTGAGGGTTGTGGATCCCAACATCACGACACCGTACGCGCAAAATTGGTTCCTTGGTGTCCAGCGTGAGTTGCCCGGTGGGTTGGTGGCGGAGATCAACTATATCGGCTCGGTGGGGCGGCATCTTCATACGGGCGATGGTCCGGGCGGCGAGAACTATAACCGCTTCGCCGGAGACCTGCTCGATGGCCGATTGGATCGGTTGAACCCGAGCTTCGGCAGCATCAGCCTTGGCGAGACCGGGGCCAGTTCCAGCTTCCACGGCGGTACCATTCAGGTGAGCCGGCGGTACAGTCAGGGCTTTGCATTCCAAGCCGCGTTCACCTTCGGGAAGGCTCTGGAAACTCCAGGCGCGGCCATGGAGGTGACACGGCGTGACTTGGATCGCTCGGTCACCGGATTCCATCGCGGGAAGAAATTCTCGCTCAACCTCATTTGGGAGATCCCGTTCTGGCGGGAGCGTCCTGTGCTGCAGCACATCATCGGCGGGTGGCAGCTCAATGCGATCACACAGATTCAATCGGGCGCGCCGTTCAGTGTCTTCCACGGGGCGGCCTATCCGCGGGGAGACTTCAACGCGGACGGCCAGACGGGCGATCGGCCCAACACGCCGAGTTGGGGGAACACCAAGCGCGATCTGAGCCGCAGTGACTTCCTGCGAGGGATCTTCACTGCCGCCGATTTCCCGCTGCCGGCTCCGGGGACGTTGGGGAACCTCGGCCGGAATACGTTCCGCGGCCCATGGTATGCGAGCACGGACATCTCGCTCTTCAAGAACTTCCGGGTGACGGAGACGGCGAGCATCCAATTCCGCGCCGAGTTCTTCAACGCCTTCAATCGCGTGAACTTGGGGACGCCCGTGGCGGATTTGAACAGCCCGCTCTTTGGGCGCTCCACCAGTGCTGGGGATCCGCGTGACATCCAGCTGGCTTTGAAGGTCCTGTTCTGACGCGCGGAAGGGGACGGAAGTCACTTCTTGGTGGATCTTCCGTCCCCTCTCTTCTCCGAGAGGGACAGATACCACGCATCAATTCATGAGGACAGGACAATATACGCGTCGTGCGTTCTTGGAGACGACGGTCACGGCGGGCGCCACCTTGGCGCTGGTGCGGACGTGGTCGCCGATGGCATTCCTGTGGAGCGCGCCTCAGGCCGCGGATTCGCGGATCGAGATCTTGTTGAACGAGCCGATCGGGCGGATTGCCCCGGAGATCTACGGGCATTTCATCGAGCATCTCGGGGGGGTGATCTACGATGGGGTCTGGGTCGGGGAGGACTCGAAGATCCCCAACATCGGGGGCATCCGCCGGGCGCTTGTGGAGGCGATGCGGGAGATCAAGCCGGGGGTCGTGCGGTGGCCCGGCGGATGCTTCGCCGATGCGTACGATTGGCGTGATGGGATCGGGCCGCGCCAGAGGCGTCCGCGTCGAACGAACTTCTGGGTGGACAATCGCGAATGGCGGGATGTGGGCATCGTCCCGCAGAAATATGAGCCGAATCATTTCGGCACTCATGAGTTCATCCGCTTCTGCCGCCTGATCGGCGCTCAGCCTTACATCGCGGCGAATCTCCGCACCTTACCGGCGAGCGTCTTCCACCAGTGGATCGAGTACTGCAATTCTCCGCCGGGGAGCACCACATGGGCGGAAGTGCGCGAGGCCAATGGCGATCGAGAGCCGTTCAATGTTCGCTACTGGGGCGTGGGCAACGAGTCCTGGGGATGCGGGGGGAATTTCACGCCGGAAGAATACGCGGCCGAATTTCGCCGCTTCACCACCTGGGCCGTACCTGACTATGGCGTTGGACTGCGCTTCATCGCCGCCGGGCCGAGTGGTCGGGACCTGGAGTGGACGCGCCGGTTCTTCGCGAAGATCGCCGAGCGTCGCGCGTTCGATCGGCTGTGGGGATGGGCGTTGCATCACTACTCGAGCTTCTCCGGCGGAGAGGCCGTCAACTACGATGCCACCGGTTGGTACGAACTGTTGCAGAGCGCAGATCTGATGGAGTCTCTCATCACGGCCCATTGGCAGGTGATGGGGGAGAGCGACCGGCAGCGTCGCGTTCGGCTCGTTGTGGACGAATGGGGCGCGTGGTACCGTATGACGACGAATCTGCATCCGACGCATCTCTTCGGCCAGCAATCCACGATCCGCGATGCCGTGCTCGCTGGGCTGACGCTGGACACCTTCAATCGGCATGCCGATAAGGTGGCGATGGCCAATGTCGCGCAGCTCATCAACTGTCTCCATTCGCTCTTTCTAGCGCACGAGGAGAAATTCGTCCGGACGCCGACATACTATGTCTTCGCTATGTACGCCGATCATCAAGAGGGACAAGCCGTGCGCGCGATCTTCTCGGCCCCGCGCGCGAGTTGGACCGATCGGAACGGTCGTCCGCAGTCGTTCTGGGGACTCAATGGGTCAGCTTCGGTGAAGGAGAACGTCGTGACGCTCACCGTCACTAATCCGCATCTGTCGGAGGCGCGCACGACCGAGATCTTCATTCGCGGGGCTGCGATCGCCTCGGCGCGCGCGACGATCCTCACGGCGCGCCGCCTCCAGGACTGTAATACGTTCGAACACCCGCGAGCCGTCGTCCCGCGAGAGGAGGACGTTCCGATCCGCGCTCCGGTCGTGGTCTATTCGTTCCCTCCGGCATCGGTCACGAAGTTACGCTTGGTGCTCTCGTGAGGCATCCGCGTTTTCGCTTCGAGGAGGGGGGGATGAGAGCGCTACGCCTCGGGCTTGCATGCCTATTCATGGGGGCCTCCATCGGGCCGCAACCCTCCGGCCCATTGGCGTGGACGCCGCCCGCCGATTATCCCATCGTCGCGGTTCCGTTCACCGAGGTGCGTCTCGGATCTGGATTTTGGCAAGCGCGCCTTGAGACCAATCGCGCGGCGACCGTGCCGCACATCCTGAGGCAGTGCGAAGTGACGGGGCGGGTGGACAATTTCCTCAAGGCTGCCGGGAAAATGGAGGGGCACTTCGAGGGATGGTGGTTCAACGACTCGGACATCTACAAATCCGTTGAAGCGGCCTCCTATAGCTTGATGCTCCATCCCGATCCCGAGCTGGAGAGGCAGTTGGACGATCTCATCGCGAAGATCGCGGCGGCCCAGGAGCCGGACGGGTATCTCTTCACGCCGCGTCGGACGATGGCGCCGAATTATCGGTTCGCTGCCTCTGTCGGGCCGGAGCGCTGGTCGCGTCTGGAATCCAGCCACGAGTTATATTGCTTAGGTCATCTCTTCGAGGCGGCCGTGGCGCATTATCAGGCGACGGGGAAGCGCTCGCTTCTGGAGGTCGCGTTGAAGAGTGCTGATCTTGTAGATCGCGTGTTCGGACCGGACAAAAAGCGCGCCGTTCCGGGACATCAGGAGATCGAGATCGGGCTGGTCAAACTCTATCGCGTGACGGGAGACGAGCGATACCTGCGCCTGGCGAAGTTCTTCCTCGACGAGCGCGGACGGGCCCATGGCCGTCGGCTCTATGGGACGTACAGTCAGGATCATAAGCCCGTCGTCGAGCAAGACGAAGCGGTCGGGCATGCCGTCCGGGCACTCTACATGTACATGGCGATGGCCGACGTTGTCGCTTTGTTGCGCGATCCGGCATATGCGCGGGCCTTGGATCGGCTGTGGGCGGACATCGTCGGCCGGAAGATGTACGTGACCGGCGGGATCGGGGCCGCCGGTGGGCACGAGGGATTCGGGGCGCCTTACGAGCTGCCGAATCTCGTCGCCTACTGTGAGACGTGTGCGGCCGTTGCTTTCGCCCTGTGGAATCATCGGATGTTTTTGCTCTCTGGAGATGGCAAATACATAGACGTGCTCGAACGCGTCCTCTACAACGGGCTGCTCTCGGGCGTCTCGCTCGATGGGAGGACGTTCTTCTATCCCAATCCTTTGGAATCGGATGGTCGCCACGCGCGGAGTCCGTGGTTCGCCGTCGCCTGTTGTCCGCCGAACGTCGCGCGGTTCTTATTCCAGGTGCCGGGGTTGGCCTATGCGCATCAGGGAGATCGGCTGTACGTCAATCTCTTCATGGCCAGCCGCGCGATCGTGCGCATGGCCGCTCAGACGGTCGTCGTCACGCAGGACACGGCCTATCCCTGGCGCGGCGACGTGACGCTTACCCTGGAGCCGGAGCGTCCCGGTCGCACCTTCACTGTGCTTCTGCGTATCCCCGGCTGGGCGCGCAACGAGGCCGTGCCGAGCGATCTGTACCGTTTTGCCGAGACCGTTCGGGAGCGACCCACTCTGTGGGTGAACGGGCGCCCCTTCGCTTACACCGTGCAACGCGGCTATGCCGTCATCCGGCGACAGTGGCACAAGGGGGACGTCGTGCGACTCGTTCTCCCAATGCCGGTCCGACGCGTGGTGAGCCATCCGCAGGTCGCCGATAATGTCGGGAAGGTGGCCCTGCAGCGGGGGCCGATCGTCTATTGCCTGGAGTGGCCCGACGTCCACGGGGGGAACGTCGTGCATCTGGTCTTGCCGGATGCAGAGCGCCTTCAGGCGGAGTTCCGTGAAGACCTGTTCGGGGGCATTCAGGTCATCCGCGGGACGGCCGTCGGGCTTCGGTGCGTGGACACCGAGGGGAAGATCCAGCGGGAGCGCGTCCCCTTCATGGCGATCCCGTACTACGCCTGGGCGCATCGGGGACGCGGAGAGATGGCCGTGTGGCTCGCTCGCGTGGAATCGGCAGCGCGCCCCTTGCCGTGTCCGACGATCGCCTTCCGCGCCAAACCCAGCGCTTCCGGGGGGGATGCTCGAGCGCTGAACGATCAACGCGAGCCACGCCATTCCGCCGATCGCTCGAACCGGTATCTCCATTGGTGGCCGCGAAAGGGGACGACCGAGTGGGTGCAATATGATTTCGACGCGCCGACGCGCGTCTCCGCCGTCGAGGTTTATTGGTACGATGATACCGGCATCGGCGAATGTCGCGTCCCGAAATCTTGGCAGTTGTTCTATCGAGAGAACGGAGAGTGGAAGCCGGTGAGGAACCCGAGCGGTTATGGGCGCGAGAAAGATCGCTACAATCGCACGACGTTTGATCCGGTGATCACTGACGGGTTGCGGATCGTCGTGCAAGCGCAGGAGAACTTCTGCGCTGGAATTCACGAATGGCGCGTCTACGGAGAGGGCAAGAGCGTCGGCGGACGACCTCGATGAGGGAGGTGATGATGCGAGCTCATGCGGTGATGCTCCTTCTCCTTGTGGGCGGGTCATGGGGGGGGCATTCGGCCAT
Organism: bacterium HR08; assembly: GCA_002898775.1. Lineage (GTDB taxonomy): Bacteria > Acidobacteriota > Blastocatellia > HR10 > HR10 > HR10. The sequence continues at coordinate 14,538 of BEHK01000044.1, forward strand.
GGTGAGACGGGAAGTTTTCGGACGGACGCCGGAAGGGGACGTCGTGATGCTCTACACGCTCAGGAATACCAAGGGCATGGAGGTGAAGATCACCAACTATGGAGGGATCGTCGTCTCCCTTCGCGTCCCCGACCGGCAGGGGCAGTTTGAGGATGTCGTGCTCGGGTTCGATCGCTTGGAGGACTATCTGAAGGGACACCCCTACTTCGGAGCGATCATCGGTCGCTATGCGAACCGCATCGCCGGGGGCCGGTTCGTCTTGAACGGCCTTTCGTATCAGCTCACACTCAATGAAGGGCAGAACCATTTGCATGGCGGACGAAGGGGGTTCGATAAGGTCGTTTGGCAGGCGCGCCCGGTGAGATCGGCGCAGGGCGTAGGCGTGCGGCTCACCTATGTGAGCCGGGATGGGGAAGAGGGATATCCGGGGAACCTCTCCGTCGCGGTGACTTATCTCTTGACCGAGGGGAACGAGCTGCGGATCGAATATGTGGCCACGACAGATCGAGATACGATCGTCAATCTCACGCATCATTCCTACTTCAACCTGGCCGGTCAGGGACGTCGCGACATCCTCGATCATCTCTTGCAGATCAATGCCCGATATTTCACGCCGATTGATGCGAACTTGATCCCGACGGGGGAGATCCGTTTCGTGCAGGGGACGCCGTTCGACTTCACGCGATTGACGCCGATCGGGGCGCGGATCGAAGAGCCTGACGAACAGTTGCGCTTTGGCCGTGGATACGACCATAACTGGGTGCTGGATGGCCCGCCCGGGGTATTGCGTCTGGCCGCCCGCGTTGTCGAACCCAGCTCCGGACGCATCCTGGAGGTGTGGACGACGGAACCCGGCCTGCAATTCTACTCCGGGAATTTCCTCGATGGGACGATCACGGGGAAGGAAGGGCGCGTCTATCGGCATCGGTACGGTTTCTGCTTGGAGCCGCAGCACTTCCCCGATTCCCCCAATAAGCCGCACTTTCCGCCCGTTGTCCTCCGCAAAGGCGCGCGTTACCGGACGACGACCGTTTACAAGTTCTCTGCGCAGTGAGGTGCGATTTTCTGCCCGTTCGTGAGCCGAGGGGGTCGGTCTCCTCCAGGTCTCACTTCGTCTTTTCGCTGTCTCAGTGTTACAATCTCCGTTCGCATCTCGGTGGGAGAGCGAGGCGATGAGCGAACGCATCGAATTCGACGTATTGTTCGTGGGCGCCGGTCCGGCGAGCTTGAGCGGGGCGTTGCACCTGGCGAATCTCATTCGGCGGCATAATGAGCAGGTCGAAGCGGGAGGCCTTCGGGAGCGACGATTAGACGTCAGCATCGCGGTCATCGAGAAGGGGCGAGAGGTGGGAGCGCATATTCTCTCGGGCGCCGTTCTTGATCCTCGCGCTCTTCGAGAGTTGGTCCCTGACTTCGTCGAGCGAGGGGCGCCTCTCTCGACGCCGGTCGTCGAGGATCAGGTGTGGTTCCTCACGCGACGCGGGAAGATCGCGATGCCGATCATTCCTCCACCGCTGCGCAATCACGGGAACTACATCATCTCCCTCGGTCAGCTTGTGAGGTGGTTGGCCGGCCTGGTCGAGCAGGCGGGCGTGGATATCTTCCCGGAATTCCCCGGCGCTGAGTTGCTCATTGAGGATGAGGCTGTCGTCGGTGTGCGCACGGGCGATCGAGGAGTGGATCGCGCCGGCCGGCCGAAGGGGAATTATGAGCCGGGCGTCGAAATCCGCGCGAAGGTGACGGTCCTTGGGGAGGGCGTTCGGGGCTCCTTGGCGAAGGTCCTCATCGAGCGCTTCGGCTTGCAGGCCGGGAAGCAGCCGCAAGTTTATTCCCTGGGAATCAAGGAGTTATGGGAAGTCGAGTCGGGGCGTGTGGCCCCGGGGACGGTCATTCACACGCTCGGCTATCCGCTGGATACGCGAACCTTTGGCGGGGGATTCCTCTACGCGGGAGCGGATCGTCTTGTGAGCGTGGGATTGGTCGTCGGGTTGAGTTATGAGGACCCGTGCTTGGACCCACACCGGCTCTTCCAGCAGTTCAAGGCGCATCCGGAGGTGGCGCGCATCCTGAAAGGGGGGAAGCTCATTCGGTATGGGGCGAAGGCTCTGCCCGAAGGGGGGTATTATTCGATCCCCCGCCTGTATGTGGGCGGAGCACTTTTGATTGGCGACAGCGCCGGATTTTTGAACTCGCAGCGCTTGAAGGGGATTCACCTCGCGATGAAGTCGGGGATGCTGGCGGCCGAAGCGATCTACGAGGCCTTGCGAAAAGACGATTTCTCCGAGCGACAGCTTGCTCGCTACGAGGAGCTGATCCGAACGAGCTGGATTCACGAGGAACTCTATCGGGTTCGGAATTTTCATCAGGCGATGGAGCATGGGTTGTGGTGGGGCCTCCTCCAAGCCGGGCTTCAAATGTTGACCGGAGGACGCGGATGGCGGGATCCTCTTCCCGCCGTCGCCGGGCATGCGCGGATGCGAAAGCTGGCCGAGTTCCAGGGGAGGCGGGAGACGGGATGCCCGCCTTCGGAGTGGAAGCCTGATGGTGTTTCGACCTTCGACAAGTTGACCGATGTATATTATTCGGGAACCTCCCACGAGGAGGACCAACCGTGTCACCTCAAGATCGCCGATTTCGACATCTGCCACACGCGATGTCCGGTCGAGTACGGGAACCCCTGCGAGCGCTTCTGCCCGGCCAATGTGTACGAGATGGTGATGACCCCGGACGGGCGGAAACGCCTGCAGATCAATGCGTCCAACTGCGTTCACTGTAAGACGTGCGACATCATGGATCCCTATCAGATCATCACCTGGGTGCCGCCAGAAGGCGGCGGCGGGCCGAATTACCTCGTCCTGTGAGCGAGTCCACCCTCAAGTCCAAAAAGGGGGGTGAGCTTCTGCGCTTTTCTGGACTTCCCTCTTCAGGCGGTTTCGGGTAAACTTATTCCTACAGCGAACGTAGGGTCATGGTGGCGAAAGCCTTGACGATTGCGGGCTCGGATTCTGGTGGGGGAGCGGGGATTCAAGCGGATCTGAAAACCTTCACGGCGCTTCGAGTGTACGGGCTCTCGGTGCTGACCGCGATCACGGCGCAGGACACGTGTCAGGTGGCCGGGGTGATCGAGTTGCCGGCGGATTTCGTTCGCCTGCAGTTGGATGTGGTCATGCGCGACATCGGAGCCGATGCGGCGAAGACCGGGATGCTCTCCAGCCCGGAGATCATCGAGGTGGTGGCCGAAGGGGTACGAGAACATCGGATCGAGCGGCTGGTCGTGGACCCGGTGATGCGGGCGAAGTCAGGGGATCGTCTTCTGCGCGCGGAAGCGGAGGAGGTGCTGGTTCAGCGATTGCTTCCGTTGGCGTACCTGGTGACGCCGAATATCCCGGAAGCGGAAGCGCTTGTCGGATGGCCGATCCGATCGCCTGAGGACATGAAGAAAGCAGCGCGACATATCTTCGAACTGGGGCCGCGAGCGGTACTCATCAAGGGGGGGCATCTCGACGCCGGGCCGGAGGCCATGGACATCCTCTATGATGGGCGGGAGTTTCATGAGGTCGTAGCCGAGCGCATCCCGACGCGGAATACGCATGGGACCGGATGCACCTATTCAGCCGCTATTACGGCCTATCTGGCGAGAGGTGAGGGCTTGCTGGAGGCGATTCATCGAGCGAAGCACTATGTGACGATGGCGATCCGGTGCGGGTTCCCCATCGGCCGAGGACATGGTCCGCTGAACCATTTCTGGAGAGAAGGCGAGGCAGAATAGCGCGCAAATCGCCCATTCTGAGAGTACTGACGAACGAACGTCTGCGCAGCGGACCGCGCCCGTGGAGTGAGGGCATCGTCAAGAACATGCGAACCTCGGGGACGAGGGATCGCATCTAAGAAGGTGGAGTCCACAATGAGGGGAAAGACAATGGTCGCTAAGGTCGCCAAACAGGAAATCGCTTTGAACCTGCCGCGTCGCCCGACGACGGTCGAGCGATATTTGAAGATCGTCAAATTCGCGCTCGGCCGCGATCGCGATGTCGAGGCGGTGGCGAAACATTTCGGGTGCTCCCCG
>BEHK01000045.1 GCA_002898775.1 bacterium HR08
GGCGGGCTGGATCGCCCACTGGCTCGAGATGCTGCAGGACCCCGAGCAGAAGATCGCCCGACCCCGCCAAATCTACATCGGCCCCCCGCGCCGCAACTATGTCCCTATTGAAGAGCGGGAGAAGCCGGCGAGCGGGTGAGCGTCTGCGGGGCGCCGCGATTCGTCGAAGGAGTGGACGGTGTTCGGGCACACCATTCGATTAGGGCGTATCCTCGGCATCCCGGTCGGACTCCACTATTCGTGGTTCATCGTCTTCGTGCTCGTGACGTTGTCGCTGGTGGCGCAGTTCGCCACGGAGTATCCGGATTGGGCCGCGAGCGTGCAGTATAGCGTCGGCGTGCTGACGAGCGTGTTGCTCTTCCTCTCGGTCTTGCTTCATGAGCTGGGGCATAGCATCGTCGCCCTGCGAAAAGGGATCCGAGTTCGGGCGATCACGCTCTTCGTCTTCGGGGGCGTGGCGCAGATCGAGCGCGAGCCCAGCCGCCCCCGAGATGAATTCCAGATCGCCGTGGCCGGACCGGCGGTGAGTTTCCTTCTGGCCGGTGCGTTCTACGGATTCTCCCGCGGCGTGGAGTCGCTCAGTGAGCCGCTTCAGGTGTTGGGGCAGTGGTTGGGGCGAATCAATTTCATCCTGGCCGCCTTCAATTTGATCCCGGGGTTCCCGCTGGATGGAGGACGCGTTCTTCGGGCGCTCTTGTGGAGCGTGACAGGGAGCTACGATCGAGGGACGCGCTTGGCTTCAGCGGCCGGCCAAGGGATCGCGTATCTCTTCATCGTAGCCGGAGTGTGGATCGCCTTCTCGAAAGATTTCGTGGGCGGGCTGTGGCTGGGATTCATCGGATGGTTCTTGCTGAGTGCCGCTCAAGCTACCGTGGCTCAGTTGGATGTACGGCGCTTGCTGAGAGGGATTCGTGCCGTTGATGCGATGACGACGGACTGTTTGGTCTTGCCGCGGGGGATGAGTGTGGCGGAGCTTGTGGAGGAGCACCTCTTGCGAACGGGACGGCGCTGTGCGCTCGTGGTGGAGGGGGATCGGCTCCTGGGCCTGATCACGCTGCATCAGGTTCGGCGAGTGCCGCGCGCGGAATGGACGATGACGCCTCTGGAGGCCGTCGCGATTCCGGAATCCGAGCTGCATGCTGTCCCGCCGGAGATGGAGCTTGTGGAGGTGCTCGCGCTGATGGATGACCGCAACGTCAATCAAGTGCCGGTCGTGCGCGATGGGCGGATCGTCGGTCTCATCGGGCGCGAACAATTGATGCATGTCATCCGAACCCGCCTGGAATTGGGGGTGTAGAAGGAGGGGGCTATGGCCTTCTTGGACGAACGCACGCGTCAGGAGCTGCAACGGCGGTTGGCCGAGATGGTCCATCCCGTTCGGCTCGTCTTCTTCACGCAGGAATTGGAATGTCCGACGTGTCGCGAGACGGGGCAACTCTTGCGTGAGACGGCCGAACTCTCGGAGAAGATTCGGCTGGACGTCTATAACTTCCAGCTCGATCGCGAACAGGTCGAGGCGTTCGGCGTGGATAAGGTCCCGGCGACGGTCGTCATGGGGGAGCGTGACTACGGGATTCGCTTCTATGGGATTCCGTCCGGATATGAATTCGCGAGTTTGGTGGATGCGATCGTAGCCGTCTCGCAAGGGGATTCCGGGCTCTCGCCTGAGACGCGGGAGAAGCTGCGTCGCGTGAACGCGCCTCTGCACATTCAAGTCTTGGTCACTCCGACCTGACCATACTGTCCGGCCGCGGTGCGGCTGGCGCATCGAATGGCGATCGAGAGCGAATGGATTCGTGCGGATATGGTGGAGGTCTCTGAATTCCCGGATCTCATCGCGCGGTATCAGGTCATGGGCGTTCCCCTCACCGTCGTCAACGAGACGACGTTCATCGAGGGGGCGCGTCCGGAGCCGGTCTTCGTGGATGAGGTGCTCTCGGCGCTCGGATCATCCTCGGAGTCGGAGGCATAGGACCGGAGGGGAAGCGATGGGTGTGAATAACGTCAACACGGAGGCCGTCATGGCATTCGCCGCCGAGGTGCAGCGCGATCCTCAGGTGGCGAAGAAGCGCAAGCGCGTCGAGGGAGAATGGGTGCTGGTGGAGGGACACCCGCAGTTTCGCGCGCGTCTGGAGTATCCGATGGGCGCAGACGTGGTCGAATCGGACGGCGCGCCGTTCATGGGGGGAGGAGGGAGAAAGCCCGATCCCGTTCAATATTGCCTTTACGGTCTGGCCGCGTGTTTCGCCGGAACATTCGCCACGCTGGCGGCGATGGAAGGGGTCGCCCTCAAGAAGCTCGTCGTCGCGGCGGAAAATCGCGTGGACCTCAGCCGGACGCTGGGCCTCTCCTCGAATCCCATCGTCGAGGGGGTAGAGATCACCGTCATGGTCTCGGCCGATGCCCCGCGCGAGAAGCTGGAGGAGATCGAGCGGCTGGCGCGCGAGCGCTGCCCTGGTGTCTATTGCCTCACAACCCCCATCCCGCTCACGACGCATCTTGTGGTTGAGTGAGGCGATTCGCCCCGTTTGCAGGCGCTTCAGGTTAGTCCTCCGGCGCACGGACGGCGGAGGAGAGCACGCCTATGTGCTGCGGGAGTCGGCGAAGGTGCGGGCGCATCCCGTGTGTGCCTGAAAGGTCCGCCATGGTGCCTCTGAAGAAATGATGCGCGCGTGACGTCAGATCAGGCCGTTGTGGCGGAGGGTGTGGGATTCGAACCCACAAGGGTCGTGCGACCCGCCGGTTTTCAAGACCGGTGCCTTGCCCATTCGGCCAACCCTCCGGGGGAAGTATACGGCCCCGCTTCCCGACCGTTCAAGTTCTGAGGGCCGCTGGCGTCCTTCGAGGCGCGTCCGGTATGGGGGCGGAAGGGGCGCGTGATCGCGATGATCAGCGTGCGCGAGGGGATTGACGCCTCAGGGGAGGGGCCTCTATATTTCGCCTCTATCGTCGGTTGGGGGAAACGACGATGTCGTTGCCGGAGCGGGCTTCGGAGTTCCAGAATCCGGACATCGAGGTGCTCATTGATGAGGCGACGTTGAAGCGTCGGATCGCCGAGTTGGGGGCGGAGATCACGCGCGATTATGCCGGGAAGACGCCTCATCTGGTGTGCGTGCTCAAGGGGGCCGTGGTCTTCTTGGCCGAACTCATCCGTCATATTGATCTGCCCATCACGCTCGATTTCATCGCCGTCTCCAGCTACGGTGATGCGACGAAGACGTCGGGGGAGGTGCGCATCGTCAAGGACCTGGACGAGAGTCTGGCCGGGCGCGATGTGTTGGTGGTCGAGGACATTCTCGATACGGGGTTGACGCTCAATTACCTCAGGAACAATTTCCTCTCGCGCGGCGTCAAGTCGCTCCGCATCGTCACGCTCCTCAATAAGCCCTCGCGGCGCCTTGTGGAGGTGCCCATCGCGTACAAAGGGTTCGATATCCCGGACGCCTTCGTCGTCGGATTCGGCCTGGATTATGCGCAGCGGTATCGGAACCTGCCTTTCGTCGCCGTGTTGAAGAATGTCTCGGTCGAAGATCCCCGTTCCCCATAGTTCTGGCGCGCATTCGTGGGGGGGCCGGGGATTCGGCGTCAGGCATCGAGCGGATCGGCCACGATCTCGCCGAGGAAGCTGTCTCCTGCCGGGAGGCGCAGTCCGAAATTCTCCGCGATCGTCTGCCCGATGTCGGCGAGCGAGCGGCGAATGCCCAGATTCACCCCGCGTCGCACCCGTCGGCCGTAGGCGAGGATCGGGACATATTCGCGCGAGTGGTCGGTCGAAGGCGTCGTGGGATCGCAGCCGTGATCGGCCGTGATGAGCAGCAGGTCATCCTCGCGCAGATGAGCCTCGATCTCCGGCAGGCGCGCATCGAACGCTTCGAGAGCGCGGGCGTAGCCTTCGACGTCGTTGCGGTGGCCGTAGAGCATGTCGAAGTCCACGAGGTTGACGAAGATCAAACCGGTCTCAGTCTCGCGCATCGCTTGAAGCGTGCCTTCGATCGAGGCCATATTATTCCCGGCCGGGATCTCGCGGGTGAACCCGCGGTGATTGAAGATCGAACCGGTTTTCCCGACGGCGACCGTCTCCCATCCGGACGCCTTCAGGAGATCGAGCAATGTGGGCGAGGGGGGATCCACGGCGTAATCTCGCCGCCCCTCCGTGCGCCGGAAATTTCCCGGTGTGCCGATGAACGGTCGCGCGATGACGCGCCCGACGCGGTGCGGACCGTCAAGCAAATGCCGCGCGATCTCGCACATTCGGTACAGCTCCTCGCGGGGGATGACCTCCTCATGGGCCGCGATCTGAAAGACGCTGTCGGCCGATGTGTAGACGATCGGACATCCCGTCCGCATATGCTCTGGGCCGAGCTCCTGGATGATCTCCGTCCCCGAGGCGGGCTTATTGCCGAGCACGCGTCGTCCGATCGCTCGCTCGAAGGCCTGGATGATCTCGGGAGGGAAACCGTTCGGGTATGTGGGGAAGGGCGTCTCGGTGATGATCCCGGCGATCTCCCAGTGGCCGGTCGTCGTATCTTTACCCGCCGAGGCGATGGCCGCGCGCCCGAATGCCCCCTCGGGAGCCGCCACCGGCGGCAGGGCGACGGGCTTGATATTCGCGATCCCATAACGGCGCAGGTTGGGGACATGAAGCGGGCGATGTGCGAAGAGATGGCCGAGCGTATCGCTGCCGCGATCCCCATACCGATCCGCGTCGGGCATCTCGCCGATCCCGACGCTATCCAGCACCAGGAGGATGACGCGGCGAAATCTCGTACCGGATGGCCTCACGGCTCCTCCCTCATCGCTCCTGCTGCGCCCCGGAGTCCTCTCATCTCCCGCGCGCTCCGGATCATTCCTTCGGCGGAACGGCTCGCTCGCCGAGCGTCCCCCTCGGCTTCTCGCGGATTCGAGCCCATCGGATAACCCCTCGCCGCTCAGGCCGCCGATTCCGGGCTTTCGACCGATGCCCCGCGGTAGTAGAGAATGCGGCTGCAATGATCGCACGTCAGGATCTCTTCGCCTTTGCGCACGTCGGCGTAGACCTGTGGGCGAACGGTCATGTAGCAGGCCGTGCACGAGCCATCGCGCACTTCCGCCAGCGCGATCCCGTCGCGCAATTCGACCAGGCGCAGATACCGCTGGAGCAAATCCGGGCGAATCGTTCGGGCCAGACGCTCCCGTTCTTCTCGAATGCGATTCAACTCCTCGGTCAGTCGCTCGACGGCCGTCGCATATTCGGCCAGCAGCGCATCCACATGCTGGCGCTTGGCCTCGATCTCCGGCGTCTGCTCCCGAACCTCTCGCTCGAGCGTCTCGATCGTCTCCAGCAGCTCCAGAATCTGCGTCTCCAGCGCGCTGATGAGCTTCTTGGCCATGTCAATCTCGCGCAGCGCTGCCGCGTATTCCGTCTGATTCCGCACGCGCATGAGGTCGTGCTTATACTTCTCCAAGCGCAGTTGGGCGTCCTGCAGGTCCATCTCCAATTGCCGATGTTGACGCCGGGAATCTTCCAGGCGCGATTTCTTCTCCAGATACGCGGCCGCGAACTCCTCAAACTGTCGCTCCAGCTCAGCCTTCTTCATCGGTACGATGGCGATCTCTTCTTCCAGGGCCCGAATCTTCAAGTCCAGCTCTTGTAAGGCGACCAATTTCGCTAACTCTGGATTCACCGCCACGCCCTCCCGGGAAGGTCTCGCCATGACCCGCGGAAAGGGGAAGGGTGAGGAGTGGCGTTGGGCCGTGTTCTCGACTCGCCTTGATTGACCGTCTCCCCTTCCATAAGATCACCGACCATTATAGCACAGGGGCATCTTGACACAAAACCGGGGCGCCACTACTTTAATGCCGCTATGCGAGATGAGCTTGAGGATCTGCGACGGGCTGTGAGGCCACTCTTGGAGCGCATCGCGCAGCACCCGCTCGTGCGGGAGATCGCGGAGGGGCGGCTTCCCCGAGAGCGGTTGCGGATTCTGGCCGAGCAGGAGTATCACTACACGCTCCACATCTACGACTATTTCGCGCTCAGCGTGCTGCAGATGCCGGATCGCGAGGGGAAGGAGTTTTTCGTCGAGATGGCGTATCGCGAGATGGGATACCTGGCGCAGTATCAGCACTTCTTGCGGGCGCTCGGCATTGAGCCGGAGGTGGCCGTGGGCGCTGAGCCCTTGCCGGGGGTGCTCGCCGCGCCGAATTTCCTCGTTCACGTGGCCATCAGCGGCACGCCGGCCGAGAACCTGGCGGCGTTCGTGTTCATCGAGGAGGTCTGGAGCGAGGTCTGTCGCGCGCTGCATGCCGGGTTGCGCGCGCACTATGGGTTCGCGGAGTCCGAGGTTCAGTGCTTCGCGCTCCCGCCGCTTGATCCGACGCGTGAGGCGACGTTGATCCGAAGGTATGCGGCGGAGGAGACATGGGGGGCGATTCGTCGCACGGTTCGGCTCGCCTTGGAATACGAGGCGATGTTCTTCGACGCCGTGCACGCGGAGAGTCGAGGAGAAGAGGGATGAGGGGCGCGCATCGTCCGAAGGAAAGGCGGCCTGCGGAAGCGACGCTCGCGGGGACGCGCGCGCCTTCGCCCGAGGAGCAGGCGCGCGTTCGGGAGATCCTGGCGCGGCTTCGAGAGACATACCCCGTGGCTCGAACGGCGCTGAATTTCCGTAATCCCCTGGAGCTTCTGGTGGCGACGATCCTCTCGGCGCAGTGCACCGATGAACGGGTGAATCAGGTCACGGCGGAGTTGTTTCGGAAGTACCGCACGGCAGAGGATTATGCGTCGGCGCCCTTGCGTGAACTGGAGCGGATGATCCGGCCGACGGGCTACTACCGGAGCAAAGCGCGGGCGATCAAGGCCGCGTGTCGCAAGATCGCGACCGATTTCGGCGGCGCCGTGCCCGCGACGATGGAGGCGCTGCTGACGCTCCCCGGCGTGGCGCGGAAGACGGCCAATGTCGTGTTGCAGAATGCGTTCGGGATCGCCTCGGGCATCGTCGTGGATACGCATGTCTTGCGCGTCGCCCAGCGCCTCGGATTGACGCGGCAGACGGATCGGGACAAGGTCGAGCGCGATCTGATGGCGCTCATCCCGCAAGAGGAGTGGATCGCGTTCAGCCATCGGTTGATCGCGCACGGTCGCCAGACGTGTCGGGCGCGCCGCCCGTTGTGTGGGCCGTGCGTCCTCAATGCCCTCTGTCCCTATCCGCAGAAGAGTGGGTGAGGACGGCGAGATCACGCTCGCCGTTGTCGTCCGCTCCAGAGACCGAGGGCCAGAAGCAGAGCCCCGATGCTCAATCCGCCGAGGGTCCCCAGGCGCGTCAGGCGGTACATGCCTTCGGCATAGGCGAGCGGCGCGCTCGAGTGGTCGGACGAGACCTTCGCCATCAGCTCTTGATAGTGATGGCTTGCGGCGAGGCTGACCAGGGCCAGGATCATGAGGGCGGCGCCCAGGCCCGCGATCTGAAGGGGGCGCCGTGGCGTCTGCTCGCGAATCCATCGGCTGTGGGTGACGCCGTAGAAGACGTAGATGAGGAGCCCCAAGGCCAGCCACACGCCGAAGCGGATCCAGGTGAGCCGTGGCAGGCTGAGCATCAGGTAGAAGCAACTGGCGATGCCGAGGAGCGGGACAACAGGAACCAATGGCGTGCGGAACGGACGCGGCCGCTGTGGGTCCGTGTGGCGCAAGACGATCACGCCCGCGCACACGAGGATGAAGGCGAAGAGCGTGCCGATGTTGGTCAGCTCTGCGGCCTCGCCGATGTCCACGAAAGCGGCTGAGACGGCGACGGCGACGCCCGTCAGAATCGTCGTCACATGCGGCGTCTTGAAGCGCGGATGCACCTCGGCGAATCGCGCGGGCAGCAATCCGTCGCGCGCCATGGAGAAGAAGATGCGCGGCTGCCCCATCTGGAAGACGAGCAACACCGAGGTCGTCGCCACCACGGCGCCGAAGGCGACGATCCCCGCGGCCCAGTTCAAATCGAGGAGGCGCAGGGCGAGCGCCAACGGCTCCGGGACGTTCAGCTCCGCATAGGGAACCAGTCCCGTGAGCACGGCGGCCGTGACCACGTAGAGGATGGTGCAGATGACGAGCGAGCCGATCATCCCCAAGGGGAGATCGCGTTGAGGATGGCGCGTCTCCTCGGCCGTCGTCGAGATGGCGTCAAAACCGATGTAGGCGAAGAAGACGAGCGCCGCGCCCGTCATGATGCCCTTCCATCCATTGGGGGCGAAGGGTTGCCAGTTCTCCGGCTTCACGTAGAGGAATCCGATCACGATGAAGAAGAGCAGAACGAGCAACTTCACGATGACCATCAGCGCGTTGAAGCGCGCGCTCTCTTTGACGCCGATGACGAGCAGGACGGTGAGCACGGCCACGATGGCGAAGGCCGGGAGGTTGATGATGATCGGGAGGCCGAACACGCGGGGCGCATGGGCGAGGATCTCCGGGGTGTGAACGCCCACGTTGTAGCTCACCGTGAGCCATCGCCATTCGGGCGGGATCTCCAGGCCGAGTCCGCGCAGGAGTTCGATGAAATAGCCCGACCAACTCACGGCCACGGCGATATTGCCGACGGCGTATTCGAGGATCAGGTCCCAGCCGATGATCCACGCGATCAGTTCGCCGAGCGTCGCATACGCATATGTGTACGCGCTGCCGGAGATAGGAATCAGCGATGCGAATTCCGCGTAACAGAGCGCGCAGAAGCCACAGGCGATCGCCGTCAGCACGAACGAGAGGATTAGTCCGGGGCCAGCTCCGGGGCGCAGGACTTCTCCGGTCGCCGGATCTACGGTGCCCGCAGCCGCTGTGCCCGTCAGAGCGAAGATCCCCGCGCCGATGATGGCTCCGATGCCCAGCGCCGTCAGATCCCACGCCGTGAGCGCCCGCTTGAGCCGATATTCGGGCTTCTCGCTCTCGGTGAGGATCGCGTCCACATTCTTGCGTCGAAAGAGTTCGCCGAGCATCTTCCTCGCGCTCGCCCGATCGCTTCGGGGCTTCCGATCGCGCCTTCAGCGTGATGGAGCACAAAACCATAGCCCATGCGGTGGGGAAAGTCAAAAGGGACATCGTCAGGGAGACAGAGGCGCACGGACTGTGTGTCCTGCTCGCCTTGACAGATTTCTCGCGATCGAAATAAAGTTTATCGGTTTTCGAAGAGGGCTTTTGCCGGGCTTTGAGGTTGGGAGAAGAAGGAGAGCGGATGTCAGGCGAATCTCCGTCGCCTGCGGAGCGAACGCTCCTGGTGAGCGCTGCTCATCTGGAGGAGGTCTACGAGCAGGTGCGTCGCGCGGCCGCGCGAGAGGCGCTCCTGCAGCGCCTCATCGCACGGATGTATGAATCACTCGATGCGTTGGAGATCGCGCGGGGTTCTCTGGAGGAACTGGCGCGATTTCTCGATGTGGATCAAGCGGTCTTCGCTCGGATCGAAGAGGAGCGGGATCTGATCGAGCCCGTCCATGAGTATTGCAAGCCGGGCGTTCCCGGAGCTCAGCCATCGTATCGGCTCTCGGATTATGCGCCTCTGGTCGAAGTCGGGCGGCGTGAAGGCGTGTTGGCCATCTCCGACGTGGAGACGCATCCGCTGGCCCGCTCGATCCTGGCGCCGTATCGGTCTCTGGGGGTGCGTTCGGTCCTCTACGCCCCGATCACTCACGCGGAGCGGTTATCGGCCGTCTTCTGGTTCACGATGACGAGTCAACCGCGAGTTTGGAGCGCGGAGGAGATCGAGCTGGTCCGCGCCATCAGCCATCAGGTGGGGCTCGCGCTCCGGCACGCCGAGTTCTATCAGCAAGCGCGGCAACTGGAGGAGCGCTACCGCAGCATCTTCGAGAATGCCGTCGTGGGGATTTATCAGAGCACGCCCGAGGGGCGCATCCTCACGGCGAATCCCGCACTGGCGCGCATGCTCGGGTATGAGTCGGTGGAGGAGCTATTGCGCGTGGACATCGAGCGCGATCTGTACGTGGATGTCTCCGAGCGCCGCAGGAACATGGAGACCTTGCATCGCACCGGGCGGCTGGACGGAGCCGAATTCGAGCTGCGTCGCAAAGATGGAGGGCGCATCTTCGTTCAGGAATATGCGCGCGTGGTGGCTGACGCCGAAGGGAGGGTGCTCTTTTATGAGGGCTTGCTCATTGACGTCACCGATCGGCGTCGGCTGCAGCAGCAACTGCTGCAGGCGCAGCGGATGGAGAGCGTGGGGACGCTGGCCGCGGGAGTCGCCCATAACTTCAACAACCTGCTCACGGTGATTCTCGGCTACGCGTCGCTGCTTCTGGCTCAGCTGCGACCGGAGGATCCGGCGCGTCCCTCGGTGCAGGCGATCGAGCAGGCGGCGCAGCGAGCGGCGGAGCTGACGTCGCAGCTGCTGCTCTTCAGTCGCCCTGCGGCAGCCCCGCCCGTCATGGTGGATGTGAACGAGGTCGTGGAGCGCCTCGCGCGGTTGCTTCGCGGCTCCTTCGATGCCAACATTCACATTCGGACGGAGCTGGCCTCGGAGGTGCGGCCCGTCCGCATCATCCCCGCGCAGTTAGAGCAGGCGCTCATGAATCTCTGTGTGAATGCGCGCGATGCGATGCCCGAGGGGGGACAATTGACGCTTCGGACGGAGCACGCGGTGCTCTCGGCGGATCATCCGCGTGTGCGGGCGGGCGAGGTTCTCGCCGGCGCGTATGTGGTGGTGCGAGTCTCGGATACCGGCGTGGGCATGGCGCCGGAGCAAATCCCGCGCATCTTCGATCCGTTTTACACGACGAAGGAGGTGGGGAAGGGGACGGGGTTGGGATTGGCGGTCGTCTACGGCGTCGTGCGCGGTGCCGGCGGATTCATCGAGGTCGAGAGCCGATTGGGGCGAGGAACGACGTTCGCCCTGTACCTTCCGGCGGCGACAGAGGCTCCCGCGCGCGAGGGCTCAGCAGCGTCGGAGCGCGCTCGCCCGAAGATCCTTCTCGTGGACGATGAACCAGCCGTGCGGCGCGTCGCCACGCTCATCCTCTCGCGCTATGGCTATGAGGTGCTCTTGGCCTCGGACGGTGCCGAAGCGCTGGAGATCTATCGAGAGCGGCAAGGGGAGATCGCGTTGGTCATCCTCGATGTGACGATGCCCCGAATGGGCGGCCTCGCGTGCTATGAGCAATTGCTTCGCCTGAATCCCGAGGTGAAGGTCGTTCTCTGCAGCGGTTATAACCTGGAGGACCTAGGGCCGCGTGTTCCGATGCGCCCGGGTGTGCGGTTTCTGCAAAAGCCCTATCAAATCGAGGAGCTGATTCACACCGTGCGCTCGCTCTTGAGTTGAAGCCTCGGCCTCGTGCGGCTCGGCTGTAGTGAGGTCGGCCATCCGGGTCGAAGTCGGCGCCACGAGCTCCCACGCTTCGGGATCGCGCAGGAGAGCGGCGACGGCAGCCGTGTTCAGGGCGTGGCCGGGGCGCCATGCCTCCACGCGCGCGAGCAAGGGACGTCCGATGAGCGCGAGGTCTCCGATCAGATCCACGATCTTGTGGCGCACGAACTCGTCGGGGAATCGCAGCCCTTCCGGATTGAGGAGACCGGCGCGATCCAGGACAATGGCGTTCTGAAGCGAACCCCCGCGAATCAAGCCCTTCTGGCGCAGGGTCTCCACCTCTTCGAGGAATCCGAACGTGCGCGCCGGAGCCAGCGCTTCGGCGAACGTCTCTTCGGTGACAACCAGCTCTTGCTGTTGCCGTCCGATCATCGGGTGAGGGAACTCGATCACACAGCTCACGCGGAAAGCCGTATCGGGGGAGAGGAGGATTCGCTTATGCGCATCCCCGATCTGGATCGGCTTGCGAACGCGCACATAATGTCGGAGAGCATCCGACGTTCGCAACCCCGCGCGCGCGAGCATCTGGACAAAGGGCGCCGCGCTGCCATCGAGGATAGGGACTTCCAGGTTGTCCATCTCAATGATCGCATTATCTACGCCGCAGGCATAGAGGGCGGCCAGCAGATGCTCGACCGTCGCGATCATGACTCCGGCGCGCACCAAGGCCGTCGCATAGCTGACGCGAGCCACGTATTGAGGCGATGCCGGGATCTCGAAACCGTCCAAGTCGGTGCGGCGGAAGAGCAGCCCCGTGTAGGCCGGAGCTGGGCACAGCCTCAGGCGGGTGCGCACTCCGGTGTGAAGCCCGATCCCTTCGATCTCCACCGGGCGCGCGAGCGTTCGCTGAAGCGATCGCATAGGCGAAGGAGATATGCAAACGGCGTGCCCGAGCGGCCCGCTCGACATAACTCTCAGCCGTTTCGCGTCTTGCTCACCTGCGGGCGCGATCGTGCGCCCCGGCCTCTGTGGCGCGCGCGCCACACCCGCTGTGGACATCTGGCGACAGCCAAGACGCGCGAGCCTGTGCTCCTGCTCATGGTTCAAGAGGGGCGTTGACAGGACGGAGCGCGCCCTCATAGACTGGAGGAAGCGGCGAGGTGAGACGACGATGAGTCGAGCGGACACAGCGATCTTCTCGGCACGGACATTGAGCGAATGGGTTCGTGATGCGCGCCGATGCACGTTTGAGCTTGTCGCGGATCTGACGGATGAGCAGCTGATCGGCCCGCTGCTGCCGATCATCAATCCGCTGCTGTGGGAGATCGGGCACGTCGCCTGGTTCCAGGAGAAATGGGTGTTGCGACACGCGCTCGGGCGTGAACCGATCCGTCCTGATGCTGATGCGTTGTGGGACTCCATCGCCATCCCGCATGATGAGCGGTGGCGGCTGCCGCTTCCCTCGCGCGAGGAGACGCTCGCGTACATGCGCCAGGTGCGCGATCGTGTGCTGGAGGTGTTGGAGCGATCGGAGCTGACGCCGGAGCTGGCCTATTTCGTCTGTCTCTCGGTTTTTCACGAGGACATGCACGCGGAGGCGATCACCTACACGCGGCAGACGCTCGGGTATCCGGCGCCGACGCTCTCGCTGCCGGTGGAGGCGGCGACGGCGTCCGAGGAGGGGCCGCTGCCCGGCGATGCGGAGATTCCGGGAGGGATGTTTTGGCTGGGGGCGATGCCTGATGAGCCCTTCGTCTTCGACAACGAGAAGTGGGCGCATCCGGTCGAAGTGCGACCGTTCGCCATCGCGCGGGCTCCGGTCACACAAGCCGAGTTCGCGGCCTTCGTGGATGATGGGGGGTATCGCCGGCGCGAGTTCTGGAGCGAGGCCGGATGGCAGTGGCGCGAGCGGGTCGGCGCCGAACATCCCGTCTATTGGCATCGCGAGGCTTCGGGCCGATGGTGGCGCCGCCATTTCGATCAGTGGGTACCGCTGGAGCCGCATCGGCCGGTGATCCACGTGAATTGGTATGAAGCTGAGGCCTATTGCCGATGGGCCGGTCGTCGGTTGCCGACCGAGGTGGAGTGGGAAGTGGCGGCAGCAGGAGAGCCCGATGCCTCGGGGGCGCGCTTGGCGGAGCGAAAGCGACGCTTCCCCTGGGGCGACGATCCGCCGACGCCGGAGCGGGCGAATCTCGATTGGCGCGCGATGGGGTGCGTGGACGTGGGCGCGCTGGCGGCTGGCGAGAGCGCCTTCGGGTGTCGCCAGATGATCGGCAACGTGTGGGAGTGGACCAGCAGCGATTTCCTCCCCTACCCGGGATTCGTCCCCGATCCGTACAAGGAGTACTCGCAACCGTGGTTCGGGGATCACAAGGTGTTGCGCGGGGGGTGTTGGGTCACGCGCGGTCGGCTCTTGCGCAATACGTGGCGGAATTTCTATCGCCCGGATCGGCGCGATGTCTGGGCGGGCTTTCGCACGTGCGCGCTCTGGCGATGAGGATCTGCCTGGTCACGCCCGCGGCTTCGGCTCGACAGACGGGCAATCGCACGACGGCGCATCGGTGGGCGCGCCTGTTGCGCGCGTTCGGTCATCGCGTGGTGATTCGGGAGGACTATCACGGCGAGCCGTGCGATCTGCTCATTGCTTTGCACGCGCGCCGGAGTGCGGGCGCCGTGGAGCGCTTCCGGCGCGCGCATCCGGAGCGCCCTCTGGTCGTCGCGCTCACGGGTACGGATCTTTACGAGGATCTGCGCGCATCCCTCGAAGTGAAGCGTTCGCTGGAACTGGCCACGCGCATCGTCCTGTTGCAACCGGAGGGGATGGCCGAACTCTCGGAACCGCTGCGGGCCAAGGCGCGCGTCCTCTATCAATCGGCCGAGCGGCCTCGAGGGCGTGTCGTCCCGCTTCGTCGCGTCTTCGAGGTCTGCGTCATCGCCAATCTTCGCGCGGTGAAGGACCCACTTCGCGCGGCGTGGGCGGCGCGGCATCTGCCGTCGGCTTCGCGCCTTCGCATCACGCACATTGGGGCGGCGCTGGAAGCCGAATGGGCGGAAGCCGCGCGCGCGGAGATGGCGGCGAATCCGCGTTATCGGTGGCTGGGCGAGCAGCCGCACGGTCGTGCGCTTCGCCTTCTGGCGCGCAGCCGTCTGTTGGTGCTCTCTTCGCGGATGGAGGGGGGAGCGAATGTCCTCTCTGAAGCGATCGCCGCCTCGGTGCCGATCCTCGCGACGCGCATTCCGGGGTCAGTGGGGATTTTGGGGCCGGAGTATCCGGGCTATTTCCCGGTCGGAGATACGGAAGCGCTGGCGGCGCTCTTGTGGCGCGCGGAGACGGATCGCGCGTTTTACCGGGCGTTGCGCGCGCACATCCGGCGGTTGCGACCGCTCGTCTCGCCGGCGCGCGAGCGCCGTGGTTGGCGCGCGCTGCTCGAAGAGCTTCGCGCGATGGAGGATGCACATGGATGAGGAGCGCCGATTCGAGTTGATTCGCGCGACCCCGGATGACCACCTGGCGGAATTCGCTCGCGATGTGCGCGAGGGCCTCATGGCTTCCCCCAAGCGCCTCCCCTGTCGGTACTTCTACGATCGCGAGGGATCGCTCCTGTTTGAGGCGATCTGCGCGCTGCCCGAATACTACCTGACGCGGGCCGAGCGCGCCATCCTGGACGCCCATGCGGCGGAGATCCTCGCGCGCGGTTTCGGCGAAGTGTCCGCCGAACCGATCGTCCTCGTAGAACTGGGGAGCGGCAGCGCCGCCAAGACGCGCCTTCTCATCGAGGCGCTCCTCCGGCGTCAGGGGACGTTGCTCTATGTGCCCGTGGACATCTCGCGCGAGATGTTGGAGGAGAGCGCCCGCCGCCTGGTGCGCGACTATCCGGGGCTGCGCGTGCGCGCCATCGCGGGAGATTATGCGGACGGGCTCGAACATCTGGCCTCGCTGCGGGGGCGGAAGCTCATCCTCTGGTTGGGCTCGAATATCGGCAATCTGGAACGCGCGGAGGCGGTCGCTTTCCTTCGCCGCGTGCGCGAGCGGATGTCAGCGGCGGACGCGATGCTCGTCGGCATTGATCTGCGCAAGGATCGCGCGGTGGTGGAGCGCGCGTACAATGACGCGCGCGGGGTGACCGCGCGGTTCAATGCGAATCTCCTGGCGCGCATCAATCGAGAGCTGGGCGGGCATTTCGACCTGGCGGCCTTCCGCCATCACGCGCTCTACAACGAGGCGGAGGGGCGGATCGAGATGTATCTGGTGAGCGTTCGCGCCCAGCGCGTGCGCCTCGAGCGGTTGGACCTGGAGGTCGCCTTCGCGGCGGGCGAGCGGATCCACACGGAGAACTCCTACAAGTACTCGCCGGAGGAGATCACGGCCCTGGCAACGGCCGCCGGGTTGCGTCTGCTCGGACACTGGCGCGATCCGGACGCGCTCTTCAGCGTGAACCTTTTCGGGCGCGCGCCGTGAGGCGGTTCACCGGCGCCGGTCGTATCGCTCCTGGAATTCCAGCATGAAGTCGCGCAGGGCGCGCACGCCCTCCAGCGGCATCGCGTTATAGAGCGACGCGCGCAGGCCGCCGACGGAACGATGCCCCTTGAGCTCACACAGCCCGCGCGCTTCGGCCTCTCGAAGGAACGCGCGCTCCAGCTCCTGGTTCGGCAGGCGCCAGGTCACGTTCATGAGGGATCGGCTCTCCGGATGCGCATGGCCGCGATAGAATCCCTGGCTTCGATCAATGACGTCGTAGATCAACTGCGCCTTCTGGCGGTTGAGCGCGGCCATCGGCTCCAGGCCGCCGATCTCGCGCAGCAGCCACCGGGTGACGAGCAGGAAGAGGTAAATGGCGAATACCGGGGGGGTATTGTAGAGCGAACGATGGCGCACATGCGTGCGATAGTCGAGCATGGTAGGGAGCCCATCGGGGATGCGTTCGAGCAGGTCGTCGCGCAGGATGACGAGGGTCAGGCCGGCCGGCCCTGCGTTCTTCTGCGCTCCGGCATAGAGCAGCGCGTAGCGCTCGATGGGGATTGGGCGCGAGAGGAAATCCGACGACGCGTCGCAGACCAGCGGCACATCGCCCGTCTCCGGCTCGGTCGCGAACTGCACGCCCTGGATCGTCTCGTTCGAGGTGAAATGGACGTAGGCCGCGCGCGAGGGGATGGGCACCTCCTGCGGGCGAGGCACGCGCGTGTAGTTCTCCGCGCGTCCGCTCCAGAGGATGCGCACGTCGCCCTCGCGACGCGCCTCTTCGGTCGCCCGTTCGCTCCAGGAGCCCGTCACGATATAGGCGGCTTCCTCGCGGCCGCGCAGCAGGTTCATGGGGACCATCGAGAATTGCAGGCTCGCGCCACCCTGCAGAAAGAGCACGTGATAGTGATCGGGCAGACGAAGCAATTGCCGGAGGTTGGCTTCGGCCTCGTCTCGAATCTCCTCGAACCAACGGGAGCGGTGGCTGATCTCCAACGCCGACATGCCGACGCCGGGCAGCGCCAGCAGGTGGCGCTGCGCTTCTTCCAAGACCGGGAGCGGGAGCATCGCCGGTCCGGCTGAGAAATTATAGACGCGCGATTCCGTCATCGGTCCATGACCTCAGCGACCCATTATACGGGGTCGCCCGTTCGGGGGCCAAATCCTCTGCTCGGGATCGCGCGGGCGATATTGAAAAGCGCGGGCGGCTCGGATAAGATTTTCTCTTCGCTATGGCGGTTGAGACGAAGCAGGTGACGCTCCCGACGCAAGGTCGCGATGAGATCCGGGACATCACGCCGGAGGTCGCGCGCGCTGTCCGTTCGAGCGCCATCTCCTCGGGGACGGTGACCGTCTTCGTCCCGGGTTCGACGGCCGGGGTGACGACGATCGAATACGAGCCGAACGTGATCGCGGATTTGGCCGAGGCCATCCGCCGCCTCGTTCCGGAGAATCTCCCGTACCGGCACAACGCCATTGACGATAACGGCCACAGTCATGTGCGTGCGGCTTTGGTGGGCCCTTCGTTGACCGTGCCCTTTGTGAACAAGGAGCTGTTGCTGGGCACCTGGCAGCAGATCGTCCTCATTGATTTCGACACGCATCCGCGTCAACGCCGCCTCATTTTTCAAATCGTGGGGGAGTGAGTTGACTTTTCCGCGGGGCCTCAGGCATGTTTTTGAGCGGGACCACTGGAGAGGCAGGGAGAGGGCATCGTGACGAGTCATCTGATCTTCGGCATGCCGCTTCTTTGGATCGGATGGGGGACGCTCGTGGACTATTTCCAACGGGGCGGCCCCGTCATGTATCCGTTGTTGATTTGCTCGCTGGCTGGGCTCGTGGTGATCCTCGAGCGCAGCTGGGTGCTGCATCGGATCAAGGACGATGCGGCGGAGGTCATCGGGCGCGTGCGGCGCGCCCTGCACGCCCGCGATCTGGAAGCCGCCGTGCGCGTGTGCGATACGATTCAAGGACCGATCGCGAACACGGTGAAAGCCGGGTTGCTGCAGGTGGGGAAGCCGGCCGAGGAGATCGAGCGGATCATGGAGATCGTGGCGACGCAGGAGATCGCGCGGCTGGAACGGTTCCTGTGGGTGCTGGCGACGGTCGCCAATATCGCGCCACTGTTCGGATTCCTGGGGACGGTGACGGGGATGATCAACGCCTTCGATCG
>BEHK01000046.1 GCA_002898775.1 bacterium HR08
CCCGCTCGTCTCCGCGGGGATCATCGGGATCTTCGGTGGGCGATGGAGCGAGCGAGTCATCGCCGTGATGGGCTGTGGCTCGGTCGGCCTCTCGATGCTCCTGGCCTTCCGCGCCTTCTTCGTCGAGCTGTGGGCGCGACCGCCGGAGCAACGCCTGATCCTGGAACCGTTCTTCTCGTGGATCGCGTCGGGGCCGCTGCGCGTGGAGTGGGGATTTCAACTGGACGCGCTCTCGGGCATCTCCATCCTCTTTGTGACGTTCGTCGGCTTTTGGATCCACGTCTTCGCCGTCGGCTACATGCGGGGTGATCCCGGCTACGCGCGCTTCTTCGCCTACATGAACCTCTTCATGTTCATGATGCTCGTGCTCGTGCTGGCCGATAATTTCCTGGTCCTGTTCATCGGATGGGAGGGGGTGGGGCTGTGCTCGTATTTGCTCATCGGGCACTACTTCGATCGCGCGTATGCGGCGAGTGCGGCGAAGAAGGCTTTCCTCGTGAACCGCATCGGGGATTTCGGCTTCGCCCTGGGCATCATCCTGATCTTCGCCACGTTTGGGACCTTGCGGTTTCCGGAGGTCATGGGGGCGATCGCCGCGCGGTTCCCGGAGCCGGAGGCGCTCGGCGAGTTCGGGCTGCTGACGACGATCGCGCTGTTGCTCTTTGTGGGGGCGACGGGCAAGAGCGCGCAGATTCCGCTCTACGTCTGGTTGCCGGACGCGATGGCGGGGCCGACGCCCGTCTCGGCGCTCATCCACGCGGCGACGATGGTGACGGCAGGGGTGTACATGATCGCGCGCTGCAGCGAACTCTATGCGCGATCGCTCACGGCGCTCTTCGTCGTGGCGGTCGTGGGGGCATTGACGGCCTTCTTGGCGGCGACCATCGGTCTGGCACAGTGGAATATCAAGAAGGTGCTCGCGTATTCGACGATCTCGCAGTTGGGATACATGTTCCTGGCCTGCGGAGTCGGCGCGTTCTCGGCCGCGATCTTTCACGTCGTCACGCATGCGTTCTTCAAAGCCGTGCTCTTCCTCGGCGCGGGGTCGGTCATCGTCGCGCTCCATCACGAGGAGGATATGCGGCGGATGGGAGGACTGAGGCGGTATCTGCCCCTCACCTATGGGGCGGTGCTCTGCGGATGGTTGGCGATCGCGGGTCTCCCCCCCTTCTCCGGCTTCTTCAGCAAGGATGCGATCCTGTGGCGCACCTGGACGAGTCCGGTGCTTCCGGAGCCCTGGGGGCGTGTGTTGTGGGGGATGGGATTCGTGACGGCGATCCTCACGGCCGCGTACATGACTCGGTGGATCGTGCTGACGTTTGAGGGCCACGAGCGCTTCGCCCATTCCGCCGAGGAACACGGAGAGGGTGCCGCCCCTCGCGAATCGCCGCGCGTGATGACGATTCCGCTCCTTGTGCTCGCCGCGCTCTCCATCGGTGGGGGATGGATGGGCATCTCCGAAGCGTACACGGGAGGGCGCCTGGCGAACTGGTTCGAGCATTTCGTCCAACCGGCGCTGGCGCGCGCGCCCGTTCATCCTGATCGTCTGGCGATCGTCGGGGATGAGCCGGGTCATGGGGGGGAATTGGGGCTCGCGGCGGTGACCACGCTCGCCGTGCTCATCGCGCTGCTGTGGGCGCGCCGCTTCTATCACCGCGATCCACTGCGCCCGGCGCCTTCTCTCTTGGAGAACAGGTACTACGTGGACGAGATCTATGAGGTCCTCTTCGTCCGCCCCTTCGTACGAGGCTCGACCGTGCTGCTCTGGAGATTCTTCGAGGTGACGATCATTGATGGCGCGGTCAATGGTGTGGCGGCCTTCGTCGCCGCGTGCGCGGCCGTCTTGCGGCGGCTGCAAACGGGATTGGTGCGCAGCTACGTCGTCATGTTCGTCATTGGCGCACTCATCGTGCTCGGGTATTTCGTCTTCATCGGGGGTCGGATCCCGGCTCGATAGGAGGGGCATCGGATGGGGGAGCATCTGCTGAGCTGGCTCACCTTCGCGCCGACGGTTGGCGCGCTTCTGCTCCTTGCGGCGCGCCTGCTCCTGGCCGCGACAGAGGAGACGATTCGTCGCCTGGCCCTGGCGGTCTCCCTTGTTCCGCTGGGGCTCTGCGGGCCCATGCTCGTGACGTTCGATCCGGCGACCTCCGGTCCGCAAATGGTCGAACGCATTCCCTGGATCCGATTCTTCGGCTTCAACGTGGACTATTTCGTGGGCGTGGACGGGGTGAGCCTGTGGCTTGTGGTCCTGAGCGCCCTCCTGGTGCCGGTCTCGATCGTGATCAGCTGGCGCGCCATCGAGCGGCATGTCCTGGAATTCCACATCTTCCTCCTGCTTCTGGAGACGGGCGTGATCGGCGTCTTCGTCGCCCTGGACATGTTCCTCTTCTTCATCTTTTGGGAAGTGATGCTCGTGCCGATGTACTTCCTGATCGGCATCTGGGGATATGAGCGGCGCATCTACGCCGCCGTCAAATTCATCATCTATACGATGGTCGGCTCGGCGCTCATGCTGGCGGCGATCATCAGCCTCTATTACCTGAACGGGGGGGTGACTTTCGACATCCCGGCCATCGCGGGGAATGTGCGCGCGGGGCGACTCGTTTTGGATCCGCGGACGGAGCGCTGGCTCTTCTGGGGCTTCGCGCTCGCGTTTCTGATCAAAGTGCCCCTTTTCCCTTTCCACACCTGGTTGCCGGATGCGCACGTGGAAGCGCCCACGGCCGGGTCGGTGATCCTGGCGGGCATCCTCCTGAAGATGGGGGGGTATGGGTTGCTGCGGTTCAATCTCCCGCTCTTCCCGCGGGCGACGGAGGAGTTCGCTGGGCTGCTGGGCGCGCTCGCCGTCATCAGCATCATCTACGGCGCGCTCGTCTCCCTGGTGCAGCCCGATTTGAAGAAGCTGATCGCGTACTCGTCGGTCAGCCATATGGGCTTTGTCGTGCTCGGCATTGTGGCGCGGACGGAGATGGGGATGCAGGGCGCGATCTTCCAGATGCTCAGTCACGGGATCGCGACCAGCGCGCTCTTCATGATTGCGGGGATCCTCTCGGAGCGGCGTCACACGCGACTGATCGCGGAATTCGGGGGATTGGCTCGTCCGATGCCCGTCTTCTCGGCGCTCTTTGGGATCCTCGCTCTGGCCTCGGCGGCGCTGCCGACGTTGAGTGGGTTCGTGGGCGAATTCCTCGTGCTCGTGGGCACGTACACGTCCGGGCTGGCGCCGGGGCGCGTGTACACGGTCTTGGCGGCGACGGCGATGATCCTTTCGGCCGCGTACATGCTCTGGACGCTGGAGCGCGTCCTCTTTGGGGCGATCACGCGCGAGGAGAATCGGCATCTGCCCGATGTGAACGCGCGGGAGCGACTCGCGCTCGTTCCCATGGCCGTGCTCGTGATCGTGATGGGCGTGCTGCCGAATCCGATCCTGCGGCGCACAGATTCGGCGGTTCTGGAGCTGCAGCGCGCGGCTCCGCGGACCATCCTGGTGCATTGGACGCCTCCGGCTCCGCGCGCTCGAGAGCGCCTCGCGCTTCCGGGAGCCGAAGTCCTCGAGCGGAGGTGAACGATGGAGTCGCTGGGGATCAGCTATCGCGCTATTGGACCGGAACTGGTGCTGGCGGTGACGGGGGTGCTCGTCATGCTGCTGGAGGCCTTCTCTCCGGGGCGGAAGCGGCGAGACGGGATTCTCGCAGCTGCGGGCACGGTCCTGGCCGGGGGCATGGCGCTCGCCCTCTGGGACGAGGGGCCGCTGTTGGCCTTCTCGCGGATGATCATCGTGGATGGCTTTCGGGTCTTCTTCACGGTGGTCATTCTGCTCGGCACGCTTTTGACCATCTTCATCTCCTGGACGTTCTTGGACGAGGAGCGCATCCCGCCGGGCGAGTATTTCGCCTTGCTCTTGTTCGGAGCGGTGGGAATGACGCTGCTGGTGGCCAGCAATGATCTGGTGATGGTGTTCCTGGCGCTGGAGACGATCACCATCGCCACCTACGTACTGGCGGGGTATCGGCGGGAGGATCTCCGCTCGATGGAATCGGCGCTGAAGTATTTTATCCTCGGGGCGTTCTCCTCGGCGTTTCTGGTCTATGGGATCGCCCTGGTTTACGGCGCGACGCGTACGACGAATCTCGCGGAGATGGCGCGTTTGGTGAGTGGGTCGCTCGGGCGCGCGGAGGTCGTCTTACTGATGGCCGGGGTGGCGATGTTGCTGGTCGGCTTCGGATTCAAGGTGGCGACGGTGCCGTTTCATGTGTGGACGCCGGATGTCTATGAAGGCGCGCCGACGCCGGTGACGGCCTTCCTCTCGACGGCGCCGAAGGCGGCGGGATTCGCCGCTTTCCTTCGGGTCTTCTCCCTCACGTTCGCGCCCTTGGGGATTGGGAGCGTCGCCGATCAGCTCGCTTCGCATTGGGTCGCGGTGGTCACGGCCATGTCCATTTTGAGCATGACCTTCGGGAACTTCATCGCCATCGCGCAGACGAACATCAAGCGGATGCTCGCCTATTCGTCCATCGCGCATGCCGGGTACGTCTTGATCGGCGTCCTGGCGCGCGATTGGGCGGCCGTGGCCTTCTACCTGCTCGTCTACACGATCATGAACCTCGGCTGCTTCGCGATCGTCGCGCTCTGGGCGCGTCGAGGGGATGAACGCGTGGCGATCGCCGATTATGCCGGATTGGGCTTCCGGCAGCCGATGCTGAGCTTCCCGCTGGCCATCTTCCTGGTGAGCTTGGCCGGATTCCCCGGCACGGCCGGCTTCATCGCCAAGTTCTGGCTCTTCAAATCGGCGTGGGGCGCGGGCTTCCCCGAGCTGGTCCTCATCGGCGTCTTGAACACGGTCGTCTCCGTCTACTACTACCTCTACGTCGTGATCGTCATGTTCTTCCGCGAGCCGAAAGAGGAGGTGGCGCGCGTCCCCCTCTCGCGCGCGTTCGTGGCGACGCTCGTCGTGGCCGTGGCTGGCGTCTTCTACTTGGGGCTTCTGCCCACGCGCGTCTTCGCCATCCTGAATGCCGCTCAGCATCTGCTGGCGGTCGGCATGCGCTGAGAGGCTTCTGCGGCTCATGCGGCCGTCGAGGTGGAAGCCCCGAGACCCTTGTGATAGACTCTCGGCCCGAGGGAACCCGGATCAGAGGGAAGGCCGTGGGCAAGGAGGAGGGCGCATGAGCGGACGGGAGATCCTGGCCGGAATCATGATGGTCGCGCTCGCGGCGGTTGCGAGGGCACAATCCCAACTTGTGCCGCCACCGCTTCGGTTTCAGGTGACGACGCTCAAGAACGGGCTGCGGGTCATCACGCATGAGGATCATTCGGCGCCGGTCATCAACCTGCAGGTGTGGTATCACGTGGGCTCGAAGGATGAACGGCCCGGGCGGACGGGGTTCGCGCACTTGTTCGAGCATTTGATGTTCAAGGGCTCGAAGAACGTCGGCCCCGAGGAGCACACGGAGCTGATCAAGAGCATCGGCGGGATGGATAACGCTTACACGACGGAGGACGTGACCGTCTACTGGCAGACTTTTCCGAGCAATTACTTGGAGATGGTCCTCTGGCTCGAAGCCGATCGCATGGCCTCGCTGGCCATCACCGAGGAGAACTTCCGATCCGAGCGGGAGGTCGTCAAAGAGGAGCGGCGCCTGCGCGTCGAGAATCCGCCCTATGGGCGCGTCATCGAGGTGCTCTACGCCAATGCCTTCGAGGTGCATCCGTATCGGCACATCGTCATCGGGAGCATGGACGATCTGAATGCGGCGACGGTCGAGGATGTGCGGGAGTTCTTCGAGACGTACTACGTCCCCAATAACGCGACGCTCGTGATCGTCGGGGACTTCGACACGCGCCAGGCGCTCGCGTGGGTGGAGCAGTATTTCGGGAACATTCCGCGCGGGAAGCGTCCGATCCCGCGCGTGACGGTGAAGGAGCCCCCGAAGACGCGCGAGAAGCGTCTCACCGAACGGATGAACGTGCCGCTGCCGGCGCTCCTCGCGGGGTATTACATCCCCGAGGATGGGCATCCCGATTCGTATGCGTTGAAGATCCTCTCGCGCATTCTCTCGGCCGGTCAGAGTTCGCGCCTCTATCGCAAGCTCGTCTACGAATTGCGCCTGGCGGCCGCGGCGTTCGGGGCGGGGAACTTCACCGAGCATCCGAATCTTTTCTTCGCCGGGGCCATTCTGAATCCCGGGCATACGCCGGAAGCGGCCGAGAAGGCCATCGTCGAGGAGCTGGAGCGATTGAAGCGGGAGCCCGTGCCCGCCCGCGAGTTGGAGAAGGCGAAGAATCAAATGATCGCGGAGGTCCTCTTCGCCCGTCAATCGAATCAGGGGAAGGCGGATGCTCTGGGGCGTGCGGCTGTCCTCGGGAAGGACCCGGCGCGCGTCAATACGGAAGTCGAGCGCCTCTTGGCTGTGACGCCGGAGGAGATCCAGCGCGTGGCGCGGCGATATTTCACCGAAACTAATCGGATCGTGCTCACCATTCTCCCGCAGCAGCCGGAGGAGAAGCGTCCTGGGCCGTGATCGAAGCGCGATCCGCATGCCGTGAAGGGGGATGGCGATGACGGGACAGATCGTGTCAAGACGTCTTCTTCTCCTCGTCATGCTGAGCCTCGCCGGGGGAACGGGGTTCGGGCAGAAGCCCACGCCGCCTCCCCCGCAACCTCCTCGGCCCTTTCGATTTCCGGAATTCGCTTCGCGGACGCTGCCCAATGGATTGCAGGTCGTCGTCATCGAGCATCGAGAGCAGCCCGTCGTCAGCTTACGTCTTCTGGTGCGGTCAGGGGCTGAGCAAGATCCGCCCGATCGTCCGGGAGTGGCCTCATTGACGGCGGCCCTTTTGGATCAGGGGACGAAGACGCGAAGCGCCATGGAGATCGCCGAGACCATCGAGGCCGTCGGGGGACAGATCAGCACAGGGGCCTCGTGGCATCACTCGTTCGCGGTCATCTCCGTGCTCAGGCCGGCTGTGGATGTGGCGTTCGAGATCCTCGCCGACATCGTGCGGAATCCGGCGTTCAAGGAGGAAGAGATCGAACGACAGCGGCAGCAACGCCTCTCCGGCTTGCGCGTTCAGATGAACGACCCGGGATACTTGGCGTCGGCGGTGATCGAGCGCGCCATCTTCGGCGGGCATCCGTATGGGCATCCGCCGGAGGGGACGCTGGATTCGATCCCGCGCTTGAAGCGTGACGATCTGGTCGCCTTTCATCAGGCCGTGTATCACCCGAATAACGCCCTTCTCGCCATCGCCGGGGACATCACGGCGGCTGAGGCGTTCGCGAAGGCGGAGAAATATTTCGGCGATTGGCCTCGGGGGGAAGTCCGGGCTGCGGCCGTTCCTCCTCCGGCGCCGACGCGCGGGCGGAAGGTGATCATCATTGACAAGCCCGATGCCGTGCAGACGGAGATCCGGCTCGGTCGCGTGGGGATCGCGCGGCGCGATCCTGAGTATTTCGCCCTTCACGTGCTCAATGCCCTCTTGGCGAGTGCGTCCGGGAGTCGCCTCTGGGATGTCCTGCGGCGAGAGCGTGGTCTGACTTACGGCGTGAGCGGTCGTCTCGAAGCGCGGCAGCAGCCGGGCAGCGTGACCATCTCCACGTTCACGCGCACGGAGACAACGCGCGAGACGCTCGAGCTGGTCCTCCGAGAGTTGGAGCGCATCGCGCGGGAGCGCGTCAGGGAGGAAGAGTTGCAGAAGGCCAAGAGCTTCCTGGCGGGCGCCTTTCAGCTGCGCCTGGAGACGCCCGACTCTCTGGCCACGATCGTCCTGGATGCCCTCAATGAGGGGTTCGACTATGCGTACCTGAACACTTATCGGGATCGGATCCTGGCGGTGACAGCCGAGCAGGTGCAGGAGGTCGCGCGGAAGTATTATCGAACCGATGATCTGGTCATTGTGCTCGTGGGGAACGCCGGCGCCTTCGAGCGCGAGGTCGCGTCCGTGGGGCCGGTGGAGCGGATTGCCTACACGGAGGTGGACCTCACACGCCCGGATTTGCAGCGGGAGAAACCCGCGGTCGTGGCTGCGACGCCGGAAGTCATCGCGCGCGCCCGGGAGATCCTGGCGGAAGCGCTTCGAGCCGTCGGCGGTCGTGATGTCGTGGCCGATATTCGGGATGTC
Source organism: bacterium HR08 (assembly GCA_002898775.1). Taxonomy (GTDB): domain Bacteria; phylum Acidobacteriota; class Blastocatellia; order HR10; family HR10; genus HR10. Next base: position 8,125 of record BEHK01000046.1, read on the forward strand.
ACGATCGCCGGAGAAGCGACGGTCTCCACGCCCTTTGGGGCGTTCAAGGGCGAGCAGCGGGTGGTCCTGCAAGCGCCCGATCGGTTGCGCGTGGAGGTGAAGCTGCCGCAGATGACGATCGTGCAGGTGCTCAACGGCGAGTCCGGGTGGATGAGCACGCCGATGGGGACGCAAGAGATCCCTGCTCCGCTCCTGAAGGAGCTGCGCGCGACGCTCCGTCGGCAGTTCTTCCAACTCCTGCTGGCCGGAGAGCGCGAGGGGATCACGGTCTCCTACGTGGGGCGCGAATCGGTCGAGGGGAAGCCCGTCGAAGTCCTCCAGTATCAGGAGGGTGAGCACGTCTTTCGGCTCTATGTGGAAGAGGCCTCGCATCTGCCGCTGAAGCTCAGCTATCAGGGGACTGACCCCTTCTCCGGAGCGAGGACGGAGTTCGAGGAGATTTACGCCGACTATCGCGAGGTCTCCGGCGTGAGATATCCCTTCCGCACCGTGACGCGGCAAGCGGGGAAGCCCTTCTCGGAATTCGTCGTGAGGGAGATGAAGATCAACGCCGGGGTGGCCGAGGAATGGTTCAAAAAACCGTGAAGAGAGATCATCCCGGCGCCAGGCGCTCATCTTCGGGCTTGAGGAGGGAGGTCCTCATGAGGAAGGGAGTCATCCTCTTGCTCATTCTGCTTTTTCTCGGTGGTACGGGGATCACCGTCTCGGCGGCGAAGAAGCGGCTCACCATGCGCGATATGCTCGCGTTTCGGGTGGTGAGCAGTCCGGCGCTCTCGCGTGACGGTCGGCGGGTGGCCTTCGTCGTCGCCGAGGCCGATTTCCAGGAGAGCCGGTATCGCACGGATATCTGGGTCGTCGAGACCGAGGGGGGAAGGCCGCGGCCGTTCACGCGAAGTAAGGAGGATGAATCCATGCCGCGGTGGTCTCCGGACGGTCGGTGGTTGGCCTTTCTCTCGAATCGGCCGGCACGCGCGCCGGAAGCTCGACAAGAAGAGGAGGAGCGAAGACCGAAGAATCAAGTGTGGGTCATGCCGAGCGATGGGGGCGAAGCCGTTCAGCTCACCACCGCGGAGGAGGGCGTGATCGCTTACGAGTGGCTGCCCGATAGCCGGACGATCATCTACCTGACGCGCGAGGCGTTGCCCAAGCCGGAACGGGAGCGACGCGAGCGCGAACGCCGGCAGAAATTCGACGCCGTGGTGGAGGAGAAGGAGCGCTACCGGCGCGAGTTCTGGAGCATTGAGATCGAGACGAAGAAGGCGACGCGGTTGTTCGAGGGGGACTATGGGATCGGTGAATTCGACATCGCGCCGGATGGGAAGCGGATCGCCTACGCGACGAATTACACGGGCAAGGTGGACGATGGCAAGAAGTTCGACATCTGGGTCTTCTCCCTCGAGGACAGGAGAGCGCGGCAGGTGACGCGTCGGCCCGGCGGCGAACGCTCGCCGCGCTGGTCACCCGATGGGCGGCAGATCGCTTTCCTCGCGCCTCAACTGGCCGACATCCCCTATTCGCAGAGCGAGATCTTCGTCGTCTCCGCCGAGGGGGGAGACCTGCAGGAGGTGACGAAAGCGTTCGATCGGGGGATCGAGGGGTTCCGATGGCATCCGGCGGGGCGAGATCTCTATGGGCTCGCCGCGCTGGGAACGGAGACGCATATCCTGCGCGTGCCGATAGGGGGGGGATCTCCGGAGCCGATCACACGCGGTGCGCTCGTCGTCTCGGCCTTCGATCTCTCGGCCGATGGGCGGACGCTCGTGTATGTCGGCGAGGATGCCCGCTCGCTGCCCGATCTGTGGCTGCTGCGGCCGGGCAGCGACGGCGTGACGCGACTCACGGAGATGAATCCCGAGCTTCAGGAGTTCGAGATCGCCGAACAAGAGGTCATCCGATGGCGGAGCGTGGATGGGTGGGAGATCGAGGGGGTCCTGACGAAGCCGGTCGGCTATGAACCGGGCAGACGGTATCCGTTGCTCGTCGCCGTGCACGGCGGGCCGCATTCGCGCGTGGTGAACACCTTCCGGCAGTACTACAACTTCCAGGTCTGGGCGGCCCGGGGCTATGCCGTCTTCGCTCCCAATTTCCGGGGCAGTTCTGGGTACCACGGGGCGTTCGATATCGCGAATCGGCGTGATCTCGGCGGGAAGGATTTCCAGGACATCATGACCGGCGTGGATCATCTCATTCGGATCGGTATTGCGGATCCTGATCGGTTGGGCATCTTCGGGGGGAGCTATGGCGGCGATATGACGAATTGGGCGATCACGCAGACGGATCGGTTCAAGGCCGCCGTCTCCATGTACGGTATCTTCAACCTCATCACCGACTTCAGCAACTCCTATCTCCCCAGTTGGGAGCCGGATTATCTGGGCGCGTACTATTGGGATGACCTCGACGTCTACATCCGGCGATCGCCCTTCGCCTACGTGAAGAACATCAAGACGCCGGTGCTCATCCTGCATGGGGAGGCGGATCCGAACACGTTCATCTCGAATTCCAAGGAGATGTACGCAGCGCTCACGCACTTGGGGAAGACCGTCGAGTTCGTTCGCTATCCGCGCGAAGGGCATGGATTCCGCGAGTTGAATCATCGGCTCGACGAAGCGCGTCGGTGCTGGGAATGGTTCGATCGCTACGTCAAGGGCGAGGCGAAGGCGGAGTACGGGCTTGAGGAGTGGGTGCCGGCCGGCGATTGGGAGTTCGAGGTCGCGGCGGTGAATTCGAACGTCACCTATCCGGGATACGCGACCGAGGGGACTATGATCGAGGTCTCGCTCCTGTTCAAGAGCAGGAGCCGCGAGAGCCGAGCGCTCGAGTTGATCCTGGAGCGCGATATCGTCGTCTTGGATGACCAAGGGCAGGCGCTGGCCCCGCGCGGCATTCCGGTGGAGATGACGGGCGCCCGCGCGCTTGTGCTCGGGGGCGGACGGTTCATCGCGGCGGTCGCCGCTGGGGAGGCGACGACCTATGTCCCGCTTCGCCTCGCCTTCGACGTGCCCAAGGGGCGTCAGGCCGTTCGGCTGCGCGTGCGGGACTTTCCCGTCGTGAACCTCCAGGCTCGATGGCGGGAGCTGGCGCGCCCGTGAGCGTCACGGCTTCAGCCCGCTCGCGACGGCGCGCGTGTGGTCGAGGAAGTCTTTCCACGCGCCTTCCATGAGGAGGACGGCGAAGGGGTCGCGAACCGGCGTGTAATATGTGAAGCGCGGGTCGGGGAAAGAGCGCCACTCACTTGCCGGGACGCCGAATGTTTGTTCGACCGCCCAGCGAAAATCTTCGCGCTTGAGCTCCGCTCGTTTCAAGAAGACGAGGTACTCGCCGCCTGGCAGAAAGGCTGCCTTGCCGAATTCCCGAGGATCGGCCAACCGGCCCGGCACATAGAGCAGAAGCGTCTCGCCCGGCTGCCCGACCAGGAGCCCGCGTTCGACTTGCTTCGGCTGACGGTAGATCACCTCGCGCAGGGTCATCCGGTAGACGACACCGAGCATGTACCGTTCGGCACGCGCCGGATCGAGCACGGGACGGCGCTCACGCTCCCGACGATATTTGAGCTGGTCGATGACCGGATGGTACGTCTGGGCGACGGCGACGACGACCAGATCGCTCTTGCCTAAGAGGTCTCGGATCTGCTCCACGCGCCGCTCGCTCTGTCCGAACCCCGACAGGGCCAGAAGACCGATGAGTCCGATGCGCGTGAGCATCCTCCCCATGCGGAGACAAAAAAAATCGTGGTAGCGGCGGCAGGACTCGAACCTGCGACCTAGGGGTTATGAATCCCTCGCTCTACCACCTGAGCTACGCCGCCACCTTCCATCTCTCCGAATCAGGGCCTAACTATAGCACAAGCCAACACCGCGTTCAAGATGCCCACGCCACGCCTTTCGGGCCTTCCGGCTCAGGGGCGGTGATTTCTCGACGTCGTGGGCGAACGGAGTGCGTGAATCGGTCAGCTCGGGCACGGGGCATCTTCGCATCCGGTGAGCGTTCCAGCCTCTTTTATTCCGGGAGCGCCAGGCTTGCTCAGGAAGAGCTAGCGGCTTACTATTCCTCGCTCAGGAGCGAAGAGATGAATGGAGTGAGCGCCATCGGCCAGCGCTCTTCGTGTGAGGGGGCCGCGAGCGATATCGCGATGGAGGGGATCGTGCTCCCCGTCGGGGAGTTCGACTTGGAGGCGACATTGGAGAGTGGGCAGTGCTTCCGTTGGCGGCGCGTGGGCGAGAGGGAGTACATCGGCGTCATCGGGCGGAGCGTCGTCCATGTGCGACACATTCCGATGGGACATGGGCGCGCCGGTGCGCTCGCGGTACGCGTGGTCGGGGGGATCGTCCCCGATCATCTCGAGGCGCTCATCATTCACTACTTTGACCTGGCGCGCGATTATCGGGCGATCTTGCGCGCGCTGCGGCGCGATGCGGCGTTCGCGCGCGTGGCGCCGCGACGAGCCGGGATTCATATCTTGCGGCAGGATCCGTTTGAGGTGATCATCTCGTTCATTGTCTCGGCCAACAATCACATCCCGCGCATTCGGCGCATTCTCGATCGGCTCTGCGCCCGTTATGGGGAGGAGATCTGGACGCCGTTTGGGCCGATATACCGATTTCCGCGTCCGGAGGTCCTGGCCGAAGCTCGGCTCGGTGAGTTGCGGTACGGATGTGGCTTGGGATATCGCGATCAGTATGTGCGGGCGACCGCGCGGGCCATCGCCGAGGACGCGGATTTCGCCCGGTGGGCCAGCTGGCCCACACCGGTTTTGCGGCAGCGGCTGCTCGCCCTCGAGGGCGTGGGGGAGAAGGTCGCCGAGTGCATTCTCCTCTTCGGCTTTCATCGCCTGGAGGCGTTCCCCGTAGATGTGTGGATCGCGCGAGCGATGCGCGCGCTCTATTTCCCGGATCGCAGGCCGCGCGTGCGGGAGATTCAGGCGTGCGCCGCCGAGCGCTTCGGCGCGTATGCCGGGATTGCGCAGCAGTACCTCTATGCCGCTTTCCGTTCCGGTGGGCGCCGGGAGCGACCCTCATCGCCAAGGGGAGGGGCGGAGTGAGCGGGAGACGCCGCCATTCGGATGAGTCGGCGAAGAAGATGCCCGACGATCGTCGGGAGGAATCCGCGATTCTTCTCGATTCTCAGCTCGTGCGACGATTGCGCCGATCGCTCCTGCGATGGCACGCGGGAGTGAGGCGCGATGTGCCTTGGCGGCAGACCACGGACCCATATCGGATCCTCGTGGCGGAGTACATGTCGCAGCAGACGCAGCTTGAACGCGTGCGCGCATACTACGAACGCTTCCTTCAACGGTTCCCCACGATCGAAGCACTGGCGCGCGCTTCTCTGCACGAGGTGCGGAAAGCGTGGGAAGGACTCGGGTATTACGCGCGGGCTCGCCATTTGCACGAAACCGCGCGACGGATTGTGGACGAGTATAGGGGGCGCGTCCCTGAGGATCCCGCGCTGTTGCAGACGCTGCCCGGATGCGGGCCCTATACGGCGGCGGCTGTGGCGAGCCTGGCTTTCAATCGGCCCGTGCCCGTGGTGGATGGAAACGTGCGGCGCGTCCTCTGTCGGCTCTTCGCCCTGGACGAGGATCCGCGACGGCCTGCCATCGAGCGGCAGCTTCGGGCATTCGTCGCAGGGATGATCGCCGTCGGCGGGGAGGCGCGAGAGATCAATCAAGCGCTCATGGACTTGGGCGCGCTCGTCTGCCGCCCTCGCGCGCCGCAATGCGCGCGCTGTTGCTGGAATTTCGCCTGTCGCGCATGGCGGCTCGCATCGCCGACGGCATTCCCGCGGGCGAGGGCGGCCTCCAGAACGCGGCCTCACTTTGAGATCGCCGTGGGCGTGATCTGGCGAAATCGTGCGGGCGCGGCCTCCCGTCGCGGCAATGGCGAGGTGCTCATCGCGCAGCGGCGAGAGGAGGGATTGTTGGGGGGCTTGTGGGAGTTCCCCGGAGGGAAGCGCGAGTCGGGAGAGAGCTTGCGCCGGTGTTGTGCGCGCGAGATCCGGGAAGAAGTGGGACTGCATGTGCGCGTCGGTCGAAAGCTCATGACGATCCGACACGCGTACTCCCACTTTCGGATCACGATGCACGTCTTCGAATGTCGCCCGCTCAGCGGTTCTCCCCGTGCGCTCGGGTGTCAACGGGTGCGATGGGTTCGCTGTCGGCACCTCCATCGGTATCCCTTCCCGGCCGCCAATCTGCGGATCATCGAGGCTTTGCGAAAGGGTGAGCTTGTCCCGAAGTGAGGGCGAAGGGGGCGTCGTCGAGGCGAGTACCGGCGAGCGCGCGCCGAAGAGGACGGCCGACGTCGCGCGTCCGAATCCCGGTGGCTCTCCTGGCGGCGCGTTGTTATCATTAGGGAGCTCATCGCGCATATCCGTGAGGAGGGGAGAGATGAAGCGATTCAACCGATGGCTCGTATGGGCATGCTCTTTGTGCACGGCCTTCGCCGGCTCATCGGGCGGGCAGGCCGGTTCGCTTCAGGAGGCGCTCAAGAGCATCACGGTCGAAGGGCTGGCGACGCACATTCAGCGTCTCGCGTCGGATGAATTCGAAGGGCGGGCGCCAGCGACGCGAGGGGAGGAGCTGACAGTTCGCTATCTGATCGAGCAATTCCAACGGCTCGGATTGCGGCCGGGCAATCCCGATGGGACGTACGTGCAAAAGGTGCCGCTTGTGGGGATCACGACCGATCCCTCGGCCTCGCTCACGTTCACAGCCGATGGGAAGCAGATGTCGCTGCGCTATGGGCCGGACTTCGTCGCGTGGACGCGGCGCGTCGTGGAGACCTCGAGCGTCGAGGCGGACCTCGTGTTCGTCGGCTATGGCGTTCAAGCGCCCGAATTCCAGTGGGATGATTTCAAAGGAACGGACGTGCGGGGGAAGATCCTCATCGTTCTCATCAACGATCCGCCGGTGCCCGATCCGCGCGATCCGTCGCGATTGGATGAGCGGGTGTTCGGCGGGCGCGCCATGACGTACTATGGGCGCTGGACCTACAAGTTCGAGAAGGCGGCGGAGTTGGGAGCAGCCGGTGCGCTGATCATTCACGAGACGGAGCCGGCGGGGTATCCCTGGGCCGTCGTGCGCGGCAGTTGGACCGGGGAACAATTCACGCTCGTCGCGCCGGATCGCAACATGTCCAAGTGCGCCGTCGAGGGGTGGGTCACCTGGGATCAAGCCCGAGCGCTCTTCGCCCTGGTCGGGAAGGATCTGGAGGCTTTGAAGAGGGCCGCCGTGAGCCGGGACTTCCGTCCCGTGCCCTTGGGCGCGCGCGCGGCGATCACGCTCCGGAACACCATCCGCACCATCGAGTCGCGCAATGTGATCGCTCGACTGGAGGGGAGTGACCCGAAGCTCAAGGAGGAATACGTCATCTACGTCGCGCATTGGGATCATTTGGGCATCGGTCCTGAGGTGAACGGGGATCGCATCTACAACGGCGCGGTGGACAATGCCTCCGGGACGGCGGGGTTGTTGGAGATCGCGCGGGCCTATACTCGCCTCTGGCCGCCTCCGCGCCGCTCGATCCTCTTTCTGGCCGTGACGGCCGAGGAGAAGGGGTTGCTCGGCTCTCAATACTATGCCGAGAATCCGCTCTATCCGCTGGAGCGGACCGTCGCCGTCATCAATATGGACGGTTTGAATGTGTACGGGCGGACGCGCGACATCACGATCATCGGATTGGGGAATTCGACGCTTGATGAGCAGGTGCGAGCTGTGGCCGCGGAGCAGGGGCGGGTGGTGCGCCCGGATCCCGAACCGGAGAAGGGGTTCTTCTATCGGTCGGATCATTTCAGTTTCGCGAAGCAAGGGGTTCCCGCCCTCGATACCGATTCGGGCATTGAGTACATCGGGAGGCCAGAAGGCTGGGGATTGGAAGTGCGCCGTCGGTACACGGCCGAGCGCTACCATAAGCCGCAGGATGAATTCGATCCGCGGTGGGATCTGAGCGGCGCTGTCGAAGACCTGCAGCTTCTGTTTCTGGTCGGCTATCGTGTGGCCAACACGGACCGATGGCCGGAGTGGTATCCGGGAACGGAGTTCAAAGCCAAGCGGGAGGCGATGCTGAAGCGGTGAGGCCGCCGAGTCCTCAGTCGTAGAGGGGAGGCTCGCCCGGTGGACGCGTCTGCCATCGTTTGTGGACCCAGAGCCAGTGGTCGGGATAGCGGCGGATGACGGATTCCAGGACCTGGTTGAACCGCTCGGTATTGAGCTGAACGTCGCGCTCGTCGTCTCCGGTTCGGATGAGGGGGATGGGCGGATCGAAGCGCAAGATATGCGTGCGCGTTCGCGCATCCCAGATGAGGAAGCCGGGGACGACGGGCGCTCCCGTGCGCAGGGCTAAGCGCGCGATCAGCGGGGATGTGCAGGCGGGGCGCCCGAAGAACTCGCAGAAGAGCCCTTCGTGCGGTTGCGTGTTCACGTCCATGAGGACGCCGATGGTCTCGCCCGCGCGCAGGGCTCGCATGATGTGTCGCGCGGCGTCCCGCTTGGGGATGAGGCGGTTGCCGCTCAGCGTGCGATAGGCCTCGATCAAGCGGTCGAGCCGAGGATTGTCCAGAGGACGGACGACGAAGGCCATCGGGTAGCCGTAGAGCGCATGGGCGAAGGCGCTCAGCTCCCACGCGCCGAAATGCGCCGTGAGGATGAGTACCCCTCGCCCGTGCGCCCGCGCGCGCTCGTAGTGCTCCAAACCCTCGTAGGTGACGATCGCGCGAATCGCCTCCCGGGTCAATCGCGGGAACTGGCTGAACTCGCCGAGCAAGCGCCCGAGATTCTGAAAGGACCGCTTGAGGAGACGGCGCCTCTCGCGCGCCCGGAGCGTGGGGAAGGCGAGCGCGAGATTCCGATGGCCGACCTTCCGTAGCCGTCTCCAGAGGTAATAGGTGAGCCACCCCACGCGTTCGCCAATAGCGAGTGCCCAGGATCGGGGGAGGCTGCCCAAAGTTTTCAGAATGAGCCAGGCGGACACGTATTCGAGCCAGTGACGGCCGATTGTCATCCACCGCCGCATGGTCGCCTGCGGAAGCGCCCCTCTCTCTCGCTCGAGCGCCGAAGATCAGCTCCCAAGGGGACCAAGCTAGCACGCGTTCCAGGGGAGCGTCAAATCCCCCCTCGGAGGACGGTTCGAGCGAGTGGGCATCCGCGCCGGCGCGAGAATCGGGGCGTCTGGAAGGCTTCCGCCTCCGCGCGAGCATCTGCCATAATGAGAGTCCTATGAGGTGCGCCAGAGATGGTTTCATCGTGCTTCTGCTTGCGCTCAGCAGCGCGTGGGCGCAGAGCGGACGACGCCTTCCGGCCGAGAAACCCAAAGAGGCGAAAGAGTCCGAGGAGATGGCGGTCACATTGGAGACGACCGAGGTGATCGTCCCGGTGACCGTGCGCGACCGATACGGGCGCTTAATCCAGGGGCTCAGTCGGTATGACTTCATCCTCTACGAGGATGGCGTGCGACAGGAGATCACGGATTTCTCCGTGGGCACGGTGCCGGTGAACGTCATCTTGCTCATTGACGTCTCCGGCAGCGTCGCCACGGAGATCAACGATATTCGCCTCTCAGCCCTCGCCTTCCTCGAGGCCTTGGGGCCGAAGGACCGCGTGGCCATCATCCGCTTCAACCACAAGGTCGAGGAGGTGCTCGATTGGGAGAGCGATAAGCGTCGCGTGCAGCGTGCGCTCTT
>BEHK01000047.1 GCA_002898775.1 bacterium HR08
CACCCGATATTCCACCTGCACCCGACGTTCGTTGAGGAACGAGAGGGCGGCGATCCGCGCGATCAGGGTATTGTCCTGCGGACCGACCTCGTGATCGCGTGCGCTCAGGACGTCCATCGGATGAAAGGCTCGCGCGCCGAGTCGCACCTCCTGCAGGAGGACGGCGGGAGGAGCCCCGCGTATCAGATCGAATCGCGGGTCATAGCGGCTCAATCCGCCCATCGTCCCGAACCAGAGCGTGCCATCGGCGTCCCGCCAGAATCCCCCAGCGTTTGATTCCGGATCCGCGTATCCCTCCTCCACGCCATAATTGACGAAGGTCGTCCCGTCGAAGCGATCCACACCACGCGCCGTGCCGATCCAGAGGTTCCCCTGCCGATCCACGCCGAGCGAATAGACGGCATCGTTCGTCAATCCGTCGCGCGTCGTATAGTGCCGAAACGTCTTCCCATCGAAGCGCGTCACGCCATGCGAAGAGTGATACCCGAACCAGATGTGCCCGTTCGCGTCCTCGCAGAGGAAGTACGGTTGATCACTGGCCAATCCGTCGCGCACCGTGTACGTGCGCCAGCTCCGGCCATCCCATCGCGAGAGGCCGCGATCTCCGGAGACCCACACCCACCCGCGCCGATCCACGAGGAAGCGCGCATTGGAGAACGTCTGCCCTTCGACCCGCACGGGCTCCAAGCGCGATCCCGTCCACCGGAAGATGCCTTTGGACATGACGGCGATCCAGACCGTGCCCGCTCGATCCTCGGCCAGAGCGACGACCAGACCCAGATGGGACAACGTTCGATCCCGGCGAAAGCGCGTGCCATCGAACCATGTGATTCCCGTGCGCGTGCCGATCCACAGCCATCCTTGGCGGTCCTCCAGCAGAGCGAAGACGTAGTCATCGCTCAATCCCTCCCGCGTCGTGAAGGTCCGCCACTGGCGGCCGTCGAAGCGGCTGAGTCCCCCGCTGGTGCCCACCCAGAGCCATCCGCGCCGATCCCGCACGATAGGGCGCACGACGTTGGAGCCGAGGCCATCGCTCGCGCGATAGATCGTGAACGCGCGGCTGTGGAACTTGTACAGTCCACCCACGACGCCGATCCAGAGGATACCCTCGCGATCCTCCAAGAGCGCACGCACATCGGTGTACGCGAGGCCGTGCGAGGCCGTGAGGATGGTGAGATGACCGTTCTCAATCTTGATGAGCCCTTGTGGCGTCCCCGCCCATACGATGCCGAAGCGATCGGCGCAGAGGGCGACGATGGGCTGACCGGTCGTGTATCCCCTCACCAGCCGTCCCCTCTCGTACATCCGCACTCCTGCGCTCGTCCCCACCCAGAGCCGATGCGCGCGATCCTCGGCGAGCGCGCGCACGCTCTGGCCTCGCAGTCCTTCCGGATCGAACGTGACGAACCGCGCGCCCGTCCAAACGGCGAGCCCCGCTTCCGTTCCCACCCAGAGCCGACCTTGCGCATCCGCAAAGAGGACATTGACGCGCGGATCTGGGAGTCCGTCAGCCACTGCATACGTTCGCCATCGCTGACCGTCATAGCGGCTGACGCCGCGCGGTGTCCCACACCATATGCTCCCCTCGGGATCGCGCGCCAATGACGTCACTCGATTATCGGCCAGCCCATCGGCGCTCGTGTACGGGCGAAATTCTCGTCCGTTCCAGACAAACACCCCGCCCAGTGTCGCGATCCACAGGTACCCGCGCGCGTCCTCCAGAACGGCATTGATCCAATCCTGGGCGAGCCCATGAGGCGGACCGTAGGTGGTGAAGGAAGCGCCGTCGTACCGATTCAACCCGGCCTGCGTCCCGATCCAGAGGTATCCCGCTCGATCCTGATAGAGTGCTTGTACGACGGCCTGCGAGAGCCCTTCGGCCGCGGAATAGCGGCGGAAGTAGTACTGCTCGGCCGCCACCGGCAACGCGAAGTTCATGAGACCGACGAGGCCGACCGCCAAACCTCTCCTCAATCGCCCGCGCCGGCGATGCTCTCCTGCCACACTCCCATGAAGGCACCATTTCGCCTTCGCGTACGGTTTTCGGCCTTCTCCCGTTGTTCTCCTCATCCGCTCGTCGGACGCCTCTTCGGTTTTTGAGACTCAGCCTTCGGAAGGCGCCGTCCGGACCGAAGCGCGCGGTGGCATCGCTCCTCTTGTGCCTTTCGCCACCGATCAATGGACTCCTTGTTGAAGCGCCAATCCGTGCCGATCTTGAAGGCCGGGAGCTCCCCGCGCTTCACATAGCGGCGGATCGTGTCCGGGTGCACATTGAGGTACTCCGCCACTTCCTTGAGCGTGAAGACGACTTTCGGCACCGCCATCGCGCCTCTCTCCCGCTCCATCTATGCTGACGTCGGCTACGACGGATTTTAATCCGCTGGGAGATTACGACACATGATGCGCTCGGTCAATACGGTGAACGCCGGATTTTTCGCGCGCCGCCGGCCGGATGGGCTCACCCGCTTCGTGAACGAGAGGCCGCATTTTGAGAACGGGCGGGGATCGTAGTAGAATGGCGCCGGCATACAGACGCGTTCACGGGGGGTGAAGGGATGAATCTTCACGGAGGGCAACTGGTCGCCCGAGCGTTGAAAGCGGCGGGAGTGGAGGTCGTCTTCACGCTCTGCGGGGGCCATATTCTGCCGATCTACGACGGATGCGTGGACGAGGGCCTTCGCGTCATTGACCTGCGCCATGAGCAAGCTGCCGTGCATGCCGCCGACGCATGGGCGCGGTGCACGGGGCGACCGGGCGTCGCCGTCGTGACGGCCGGACCCGGCGTGACCGATAGCGTCACCGGTGTGGCGAACGCGTTCCGGGCCCAGAGTCCCATCTTGGTCATCGGAGGGCAGGCGCCTTCATTTCAGCTCGGTCAGGGCTCGCTGCAAGAGATGGATCATGTCAGCGTGATGCGCCCGATCACGAAGTGGGCGGGACAGGCGCTGCAGACCGATCGCATTCCCGAACTGATCGAAGTCGCGTTGCGCCATGCCGTGTCGGGCATTCCCGGGCCGGTCTTCCTGGAAATCCCGGTGGACGTGTTGATGAATCAGGTCTCGGAAAAGTCGGTGCGCTTTCCCCGCATGCAGCGAGAGCCGTTGGGGCTGCGCCCGCGCCCGGAGGCGATCCGACAGGCGCTCGCGCTGCTGGCGCAGGCCGAACGCCCCGTCCTCATCGCCGGAAGCGGTGTGCGATGGTCCGAAGCGCATCGCGTGCTCACGCGTTTCGTCGAGCGGCTCGATCTGCCGACCTTCACCAACGGCATGGGGCGCGGGGCGCTCCCCCCGGATGCGCCCCAACTCTTCGTCCACGCGCGGCGCCAGGCGCTGCGACAGGCCGATGTGCTCATCCTCGCCGGAACCCCCCTGGACTTCCGCCTCAACTTCGGACGCGAGCTACAGGCCGAGGCGAAGATCATTCAGATGGACCTCGACCACACGGTCATCGGGCACAATCGGTCGGCCGACGTGGGGCTGGTCGGCGACCTGCGCGCGCTCTTCGAGGTGCTGCTGGAGGCCGTCGTGGCCGAATATCCCACGCTGCGCTTCACCGCCTGGCGCGATCGCCTGCGCGAGATCGAGATGGACGAGCAGCGCGCGTTGGAGCCACGGCTTCGCTCCGACGCCATTCCCATTGATCCGCTCCGGTTGTGTCGCGAGCTGGCCGAGTTCGTGGATCCGGAGATGATCGTCATCGGAGACGGAGGGGACATCGTCTCGCTGGCGGCGAAGGTGCTCCCCGTCTATTGGCCGGGACAGTGGATGGATCCGGGCCCATTTGGCTGTTTGGGCATCGGGTTGCCCTTCGCCATCGCCGCACAATTGGCACATCCGGAGAAGCGTGTGCTCGTCCTCTTCGGCGATGGGTCCTTCGGGTTCAACGGCTTCGAGTTCGATACGGCCGTGCGCTTTCAGCTCCCGATCATGTCCGTCGTCGGTAACGATGCGGCGTGGGGGCAGATTCGCCGTCCGCAGATCGCCCTCTATGGGGAAGAACGGGCTGTAGCGACGCGCCTCCAACTCGCCCGCTACGAGCGCGTGGTCGAAGCCTTGGGCGGATACGGTGAGTTCGTCGAGCGGCCCGAAGAGATCGCACCCGCTCTCCGACGCATGCGGGAGTGCGGGAAGCCCGCCTGCGTCAACATCCACATCGCCGAGCAGCCGCCGAGCTTCGGGGAGAAGTACTTCTGAAGAGCCGGAGGGGATCGCTCGGGAGGCGCTCGTGCGATCCCTTCGCTATCACGCGCTCAGGGCATGAGGTCACCACCGCGAGGAGACTCACGCCGCCGGCTTTCGCTCCTCGCTCACCGGGGGGAGGCGTACACGTCGTCGAGACACTCTTCCGGATCGGGATACGGGCTCTGCTCCGCCCACGCGATCGCCTCGTCCACCTCGCGCGTGACGCGCGCCTCCAGGTCCTGCAGCTCAGCTTCCGTCGCTATCCCTCGCGCCGTGAGGTACTCGGCCAGACGCGCGATCGGATCCTTCGCCGCCCATTCCTCGAAGAGCTCCTTGGGGACGTAGAACGCGTCGTCATGCGCCGAATGCCCCGTCATCCGAAAGGTCTTGCACTCCAGCAGCGTCGGCCCTTCACCCCGTCGAGCTCGCTCTACGGCGCGCGCCGTCGCCTCATAGACGGCCAGCACATCGTTGCCGTCTACGATCTCCCCCGGAATCCCGTAGTTGACGGCCCGATCGGCGACATTGGGCACGGCCATCTGCCGCCAGAGCGGCGTCGAGTAAGCGTATTGGTTGTTGTTACAGATGTAGACGATCGGCAGTCGGTGAACGGCGGCGAAGTTCAGCCCCTCGTGCCAATCGGCGCGGCTCGTCGCTCCATCCCCGAAATAGCACACCGCTATCCGGTCTTCCCCCCGCAGCTTGAAGGCCAGAGCGCATCCGGCGGCGACCGGAACCGTATCGGCCATATGACTGGGGAAGGCGATGACGTATCGCCGCATATCCCCCATGTGCATGTTGCCATCCTTGCCGCCGGTCACGCCCGTCTTCCGACCCATGTACTGGGCCATGATCTGCTTGAGCGGAATCCCGCGGATGAGGAAGACGCTCATATCGCGATGGCTCGGAGCGACGACATCATCCGGTCGAAGCTGAATGGCGCTCCCCACACCGATGGCCTCCTGCCCACGCCCGACGTACACGCCACCGACGATCTTCCCCTGCCGATACAGGACGCGCTCGATGCGATATTCCGCCTCCCGCGTCAGGCACAGGTAGTAGAACATCTTCATGAGGAGTTCCTTGGGCACCATGCGTTCCCTCCTTCATACGCCCCAGCCGTATTGCTGCTCGTATTCCAGGGCCGTCTCTCCGCGAGCAGCGCGCGCCTGAGGGCGGCCGTATTCCTTGAGCAGTTTGTAGCGGACGGCATCCACGAGCGCTTGATAGCTCGCCTCCAGAATGTTCTCGGAGACGCCGACCGTGCTCCAACTCTCTTCGCCATCGCTCGTCTGAATGAGGACGCGCACCTTGGCCGCCGTGCCGCGCTCGGCATCGAGCACGCGGACCTTGTAGTCGGTGAGCCGCAGGTCATTCACGCATCGGAAGAAAGCGCGCAACGCCTTGCGCAGCGCGCGATCCAGCGCGAGCACCGGTCCCTTCCCTTGCGCCATCGCCTCTTCGCTCTTCTCTCCGACGCGCACGCGCACGGTGGCGACCGAACGGAGCCGCCCATCGGCCGCGCGCTCGCTCACGACGCGGAACGTCTCCACGTGGAAGAACTCGCACTCTCCGTGTGCCGCTTCTTCGAGCAACAATCGGAGCGAGCCGTCCGCTCCTTCGAACTGATACCCCGCATATTCGAGCGCCTTCAGTCGCTCCAGGAGCGCCCGGAGCCGCTCGCCATCGCCGCCGAGATCAATCCCCATCTCCGCCGCCTTGTAGAGGAGATTGCTCCGGCCCGAGAGATCGGAGACCAGGACGCGCCGCACGTTGCCCACAGCCTCCGGAGGGATGTGCTCGTAGGTCGAAGCGTCCTTGAGGACAGCGCTCACGTGCACGCCCCCTTTGTGCGCGAAGGCGCTCTTGCCCACGAACGGTTGATTGGGGCGCGGCGGCAGGTTCGCCAGCTCGCTCACGAAGTGCGCGACCGACGTGAGCCGCGCGAGCCGTTCCGCCCCGATCGCCGTATATCCCATCTTCAACTCCAAAATGGGGATGATCGAGCAGAGGTTCGCGTTCCCACAGCGTTCGCCGTAGCCGTTGATCGTCCCCTGCACGTGCGTGATGCCATGTTCGACGGCGGCGATCGAGTTGGCGACGGCCAGGTCCGAATCGTTGTGCGCGTGAATCCCCAGCCGGGTTCGGAGACGCGGACGCACGGCGTCAATCACCTCGACAAGGTGGTGAGGAAGCGTGCCGCCGTTCGTATCGCAGAGGACGATCACGTCGGCACCGGCGCGTTCCGCGGCCAGAAGCGTCGCCAGCGCATACTCGGGATTCGCGCGGAAGCCGTCGAAGAAGTGCTCGGCATCGAAGATGACCTCCCGCCCGGCCGCCTTCAAGTAGGCGATGGAGTCGCCGATCAGTTCCAGATTCCGCTCGAGCGTTGTGCCGAGCGCCGTCGTGACGTGTCGGTCCCAGCTCTTGCCGAAGATGGTGACCGTCGGCGTCTCTGCCTCCACGAGCGCGCGAAGATTCGGATCCTCGTCCGCACGATGTCGCGGATGGCACGTGCTGCCAAAGGCCACAAGCCGCGCGCGGTGCAGACGCAGATGGCGCGCGCGCTTGAAGAAGGCGGCATCGCGCGGATTCGATCCCGGCCACCCGCCTTCGATATAGTCAAGCCCCAGCTCATCGAGCGTGCGCGCGATCATCATCTTGTCCTCGACCGAGAAGCAGACGTCTTCCCCTTGCGTCCCATCGCGCAGCGTCGTGTCGTAAATCTCGATCTTCCTCATCGTGCCCTCCTTCTCGAGAAGAAACGCAACCTCCCAAAAATCAAACGGGCCATCATCCGTTGGCAGCGGATAATGGCCCGCGTCCGTCTCGTGATGGCCGAGCCATCACCCGCTGCCCGACGCGGGCAGTATAATGAGGCGAATAGTAATGGCGAGGGGAAGCGCAAAATCGTGACCTTCGACGCCCCAGGTCTTCATCCGGCGTCGCTCCCGCATCGGCTTTGTCCCCACCCAGCCTCGCATCGGACATTCAAAAGTTTACACGAAAGGCGCACGAACGCAAATTGAAAGTTTTTAACCCGATCTAAATTCCCCTTATGGGAGGAGGAGCGAGCACGGGCGCGCTGGAGGAAGGGCCTTCCGGGATCTCGATCTCCGGCACGATGGGGAGGCTATTGTGAGAAGACCACCTCCGTCACGGACTTGGAGCCTTCCAGGGCGCTGATGTCAGCGTCGTGTGATAGCCCTTATATCGCTGGGTCGCCGGGTCGTATCGCCAGAAGACGATCTGGATCGGTCGCCCGGGCGGACTCTGCGTGATCTCGCGCATGTCTTCAACGGAATTGACCGGTCGCCCATTGATCCTCGTGATGAGATCATCTGGTTGTAAGCCGGCCTGTTCCGCCGGCGATCCGGGCTCCACTCGCTGGACCAGGAAGGCCATATTCCCGATAACCCCGATCATCGCCCGAGGAGTTTGAACCCGCTCATCTGACGAGGCCACTCGATCACGATCAACGGCTCCCAGCAAGATGCCTAGCCCGAGGATGGAAAAGGCTATAAGGATCGCTCTCGCTCGCATAACGCCCTCCTGTTTCAAATCCAAACGCATTCCTCACAGCCGCACGGTTCCACGCAACCACACTTGGTTGGAACGCAGCCCCAATCGAGACTGTATCCGCCTTCGCAGTAACTATAGATACCTCCTACACACCGACGGCCCCAGAGAACAGGTCCCGTGCGGCAGCAATAAGGGTTACATGGACATTCCCGTGGCCCCCGCTGAAGGGAGACATTCAAAAGAGGATTCCACTCCCCGGTTCCGGCAAGGCTGATCGTCTCGGTGCGACAGCCCTGCAGGGGAATCACGGGCGACTCCTTCTTGAGGGTCGGTGGACCTCCCCACAGCAGAAGCGCGCAAACGATGAGATAGGCTTGCGTCGCGCTCACGCCTTGCCTCATGGCATAACCTCCTCCTGGCGGCTTCCATAGTAGTGAAGCTCGCTCGGGATGTCAAGTTAAAAAAATGCCCGTATAAGCGACTCTTACGATGATCAAGCCGTATGCGGTCAGCAGAGTCAGAAAGTCGCCGCCGCATTCTTTCCACCTAGAAAAGCGGTTGGGAATATTCACGGAGTGCGGAAGTGAAGGCAGAAATCACCCACTGCGAGCGGAGGAGACGCCCTCCTCTCCGCGCGAGATTTGATCAGAGCGTCGGCTTCAGCTTCACGATAGTCGTTCCCTTTGCCTTGGTGCCTGAGAACGCCATGAGATGCCCGTTCGAAGAGCCGTGAATCGCGACATTCCCAGGGGGAGCGAATTCGGGAGAAGCCGCCTCGCCATCCTCGCTCACCAGGGCGATGAACGTCCGCGATCTTCCGATCGGTATGCCGCCATTGTCGGTCATCGGCCTGTAATAGTAGGTTCCTGCCACGAGAAACCGATCGCCGATCTTATAGACTCCCGATATGAATCGGTCGGTCTTAAACCTGTCGGGCGACACCTCCGCCGGAGGCGCAAGCGGCGTCAACTTCGGCAGCGTCACCGTTCGCGTGAGCCGATCTTCGCGAAACACCCGAATTGTTCCCGTCCCGCTCGCATAATAGACGATTTCATCCCCGTTGCTTGTGAGTGTGGACGGAAGTAAACCCTCCTTTTCACCGCGTACGAGAGTGATCGCGTGTGTGAGATCAGGACTATAGACTCGAAGCTGCTCGCCTTCTTGGGGATTGGAGGGGATGTAGTTGTGCTCCAATGCCGCTTTTATGGGGGAGATCCCTTCTCCCAGAACCCAAACGTGTCCGTGATCGTCCACGGTCAATCTCTGGGGGACGAAATCCCGGAACGTCAATTTGATGAGCGGATTCCCACTGTCGTCCACAGCGATGAGCCCTCCTCGGTGGATCGGCCAGTTCACCGCCACATAGAGGGTCCCCTCCTTCCCGACCGCGAGATCGAACGCCTCTACCGGTGGCTCCCACAACTCTCCCGTCAAAGGTATGGTGTCTAGGAGAGTTCCATCGGCGGCGAGCTTCTGGATGCTACACCCCCTCCCTTTAGGGGTAGACCAGTCCCACAGCAACAGGTACGTGTTGCCGCGCCGGTCAGCCGCAACTCTGGCTATGGTCACGGGCTTATCCTTCAGTCCTTTCAGCTCGATCTCTTGAACGAAGTCCGCCTTGAAGACCGGTTCTAGTGTGCGGGCCGGCACCTCGGTGTTCCGAATGGGTTCCTCCGAGGCGGGCTCTCCTGTTGATATCCAGCCGACGATCACGCTGATGCCCAATGCCGGAAACGCGGTCAAGAGCCATTTCTTCACCATCGCTCGAAATCCTCCTTCTCAATGGATCATGCTCCTTATTCGACTAACTCGCAACGCTCCCCATAAGGGCACCAAACGGGATCGGGGAGAGATTCACAATACCATCCCGGCGTCCATTTGCATTCGCACCAAAAAAGGCAGAACCCCACGCACAGGGGCACATCTTGAAGGCATGCCTGACACCAGTGCATCTCGATCTTCCTTCCATCGCAACGCCAGATCGGCCCCTGAACACCTACAAGAGCGCGAGCGCCCCTCTCTCGCAGAGCCGTGTCGGATGGACCTTCACAGCCGTAACGCGCCCAGCCGATTGGAGAATTGGCCTCGCCAGATTCCGAGAGGAACCTCTTCGGAGGATTCGGCCCTCCCAAAGGGATCAAGAGCACCAGCATCACTGAGCACCAGAATCCCTTCATCCTTCGTTCTTCCTCCCTTGCTAATTCTTCACGCTCTCGCGATCTCGCTTCGCGCGCGAGAGCACCGTGACCGCCAAGGCGGCTTGGGCGATCGCGCGAATCTCCGGACTCGTCCAGCTCGACGCCAGAGCGGCCGGGCGCGAAGGATCCGGCTCCTGTCGGGCGAGCCGTTCGGAGACTTGAACCACTACGGGAGCGAGGTCGAAAGACCCAACAGCGCAGACGGCAGCGAAGTCTTGGACTTCGACAGCGATGCCTGCTCCTATCGTCCCATTCAAATCGAGGCGGGCTTTGTTGAAAAGGCCGATGGCCTGAATCAACGCCATCTCCCCTTGAGTCGGATCATGTGGCAGCAGAGCTGCCGCCAGATACAGGGCGGCGCGCGCCTTTCCGTCCTCGGCCAAGATCTGTCCGAATCGGCTCTGCGTGCGCTCGAGGAGCCAGGTTCGGCGTTCCGCTCCCTCCATCTTCTCGAGAACCCGCGCGGCGGCGATCACGCTCCTTTCGGGATTCTCCAGGGCCAGGGCGTGCGTCTCGGCGTCCTCAAGAGCCCCCTTTTGAAGGAAGTGAGCGACGGCCTCACAGCGGATGAGGTCGCTCATCTCCTGACGGACCGTCCGATCCCGAATCTTAGAGGCGGTGGAAAGCGCTTCCGCAAAATCACGCCGCCCCGAGAGGAGATGGGCCGCGTGGGCCATCAGGGCATCGTACGTCCGATCGTCACGAGCCGTGCGCGCCTTGGTGATCAGGTCCTCCGCTTTCGCCTCCGAAGGTGTCCGGCGCTCCTCTTCGCGCCGTTCAATATAAGCGATCGCCGAAGCCGGCAGCCGGCTGGTCACAAAGGTCAACAGGCTTTCAATCCGTCCGAGCAGCTCGGGAGCAAATCGTTCCGCCTGAGGATGAATATTCGTGAGGGCCCAATAAATGTGAGCGGGTATACGGGGAGCCGAGAAAGCGGCATGGGCGAGTTGTTCGACCAGGATATCCAGATAAAACCGCGCCAGACGGGGATCTGGCGGCGGGGGATCAGCAAGGGGGAACCGATTGGGGAGATTCACTCCCGGGATCGCATAAGCGCCCAGCCAGTACAATCCGTCCAGGTCTCTCCGCGCCACGGCACGGTGCACGGCCGAGCGAAAGAGCGCGTCCGCCAAGGGCGGATTCTTCCCTCTCAGGTGGAAGAGGAGGTCAACCAGCGAGTAGGTCGCTCCGTATCTCAAGCTCAGCGTGATCAGCTCGCCGAT
The DNA here is from genome assembly GCA_002898775.1 of bacterium HR08. Taxonomy (GTDB): domain Bacteria; phylum Acidobacteriota; class Blastocatellia; order HR10; family HR10; genus HR10. The sequence goes on from BEHK01000047.1 coordinate 11,125, forward strand.
CTTCCGGTCATCCTCCAGGGACCGGGCCAATCGGGCGAGGGCATCGGCTTTCCATGTCTCATCGGCGTTCAGCCCCTCGAGCGTCTCCTTCAGAAACTCCACGTCCGAAGCCGCACTGTGCTCCAGCACGCGTTCCCACAGCAGATCCACATCGTACGGGGTACGAAACCCCGCGCGCGGCTTGAGTCTCATCACGCGCTCGGCGAACGTTTCGAAGTTCACCTGAGCGAGCGCTTGAGCTGCCGCGCGCACCAACCGATTCGCTCGCTCCGGCGCGATCTCCTTCATCATTTGCGCGAGGACGAGGGCGCCATGAGCGAACCGAAGCGGATGACGCTCCTCTCGGAGCGTGCGTTCGGCCTGGTCGAGCCGCAGGATCGCCCACGTTTGCCGATCCGAAACATCCTGCGGTTCCTGACACCACCCCGGGTGGGCTCCTGAATGCAGCCGAGCAGCCCCAAGTATGATCAAAAGCGCCACGGCCCCTTTCATAACTCACTTCGCTTTCGGACTGTCCATCCTCTGTGTTATCTCCGATCCCGGCACCGTGCCCGTGAGTCTCCGAGCGAGTTTCACCGGTGTGACTCCCGGTGATTGGCCACTCATTCGCTCGCGCTCTCGGTGCGGATTGCCGGCGGGGCTTCGAATTCTCGCCCACGCGCACCGATCACGTAGCCGTAGATCTCCTCTAAATTCAACGCGCATACCTCTGGGTCCGTGAGTCCGGCCTCTCGCACTCGATCTATGAGGGCGGGACTCCACCGATTCGTCACCACGTGAACCTCGCCGCTGGCGTGATCATGTTCGATCGCCACCCAATCACCAGGGTTGAGCTGTCGTACATCTTGGCATCTCCCACGGAGGCGACGCCAACTGGAGAGCAATCGAGTCTTGCTTTCGATCAAGGCGACTTCTCCTTCCCGCAGAAAAGCGATCCTCTCGGCCAGATCCTCGATGTCGGCCATGATATGAGAGGTCAGAAGGATCGTGGGGCTGAAATCCCTTCGGAGTTCGCGAACGACCTGAACAAACTCCCGCCGCATCCCCGGATCGAGCCCCGCCGTTGGCTCATCGAGGATCACCAGCTCCGGCCGGTGACTGAGCGCCGTGACCAATCCCAGCTTCGCCCTCATCCCTTTAGAGAGCTCGCCGACCTTCTTGTCCACATCCAGCTCGAACTGCTGAATCATCTTGTTGGCTAATCTCCAATCCCAACGGGGATAAAAGCTGGCGAAAAACTTCAACACATCGCTCGCTCGCATCCGTCTGAAGAGCGGCGCCTCTTCGAGAAAAAATCCCATCCGTTGCTTGATCTCCACCTCGTGCTGATCCATATCCAGGCCGAAGAACCGAACCCGCCCTCCGTCGCGCTTCACAATGCCCAGCATGCAGTGGATGAGTGTCGTCTTCCCCGCTCCATTTGGCCCCACCACGCCCAACACTTCGCCCGAAGCGAGGCGGAAGCTCACGCTCAAGGAGAAGTTCCTGTAATGCTTCTCTAATCCCTCCACCTCCAGCACGATCATGTCAGACATAGGATTTCTGGCGCGAAAAGATTCGACTCCCCATATAAAGGATCACACCGGAAAGGACGACCACAATTGCCGATATGAGAGCTTGCCCCTCGAGCGAAAGGAGAAAGCGAGCGAGGTGAAGAAGCTCTTCTTCTGAAAATGGCCTGACATCGAGAAGAGTCTGGGACAGGGCCAGCACAGTCACAAGAGTAGAAAATCCGACAATCATGTTGACGATCACAGCCGGGGAGTTCACGCATAACGCCACGGTCAGGCTGGCGGATGCAAAGAGGAAAGACATAAGAAGGACCGCCCACCCCGCCCGGATTTGCAGCAGCATCACGTCCCAGCTCCGTAAGACCATCAATCCCATCGTCGCGATCAGGTATGGTGGAACAAGGGCCAATATGGAGGCTATGACGCCGCCGAGGATAGTCCCCAGAAAGAGGGTCTCAGCTCTCAGGGGTAAAGCGCGGAGCGTGCGAAATGATCCCTCGGCTTTCTCGCGTTGAATGGCACCAGCTACGATGAGGGGTGCCCCGAGACCGACCCCGAGCCAAACCCCGGTAGAGATAAGGAGGAGATATACCGCGGGCGACTTCTTGACAATAAAGAGCGCAGTGAACACCAGAAGAATCGCGCTCATCTGTGCTACAAGGACAAGATAAGCGCGTCGAAAGAAGTGATCATAAAGGACGTATTTCTTGATGACCGCTTTTAAGGCCGCCCGTTCCACGTTCGAGTCGCCCGGCGAACTTATTTTACTCTCCCGCCCTCCGCATGGCGAACCCTCCTGGCGCTCTTCAGCCCCCGGATCATAAAGCCTCAACAGGATACCTCAAAATCAGGAATTCGGCTCCCGTGGGAAGCCTCGGCGAGCCAAAGCGGAGCTTCTGAATAAACCTCTTGGGTGCACTCACCTCATTCCGGGGCGAATCCAGCAGCGCTTCAGAAAAGACAATCAATACAATCCGCGCACGACAAGACTATAGATATAGCAGCTAGCCGGCCTTCGACCACAGCGAGAACACAACCGGCACCAAAACTCGCCCCGCAAGCGGCGAATAGAGATGCTATGCTAAGACCGTAGGCAGCAAGGGAGATCCCGCAGTCAATACACTCAAAGCCGCAGCCCGCCGCCAAGACCTCTCGCACGAATCCGAGAGACGTATTTCTTGCTTTCTTCTCCGAGCTTTGGGCGCTCTTCTCTCTCGCTGTCCAAATGAGACTCTGCACGTCGAGAATCGTGGGAAGCATGCGGCTTTGCGCGAGCGCTTCGGCGATCTGGACCAGTGAAGGGAGGTTTCTTTCGAGCTGCTGCTCGTCCACGGCGATCACCCTATCGCCGAATCCGACCGAGACGAGTTGGGTATACGCGCCTTCTCTCGCATCCCTCCTCACGAAGCACACAGTGAATCTCTCCTGGACATTGGAGATCTCGACATAGCCTTCACTCCGCGTCATTTGGGCTCGATAGGTAAGCTCGCCTCCTTTGCTACTTCGGTACATACCTGTGATCTGAACACCCTCATGTACCCGGTCAAATGTGAGGTCCATCATGTCCCATGATGTTTCCGTTGTCCTCGTTACATGTACAGCGTTGGACGTCGTCTGAATCATTGTGTCATTGTGATCGTTCGATCCCAGACTCGCGGTCGAGGTCCGATGTAAGGACGGCGCAGGTGATAGTAAAAGCACAACGGCAAGGAGAGCTCGAACCAACGTTCTTTTCATAGTGACCCTCCACACATGAACGAACCTGCTCCTTCGCTCAGCGCCTATTCTACGAACCCGCCCAGGAATGTCAAATTAAAAAAAAATAGCCGCATGAAGTGTTTTTATAAACGGGGTCTTCCGCGGGTGGTCTTCCCCTGGGCGCCCGTGCGGAGCGTCGGTATTTGGTCTCGTTCTGGGAGCCTGTGAATGGCCCCGATGGCCGTCCCGATCGGCCTGCCTTGAAAAGTCGGGCAGAGGGCGGACATAATGCGGACGTGCGACGGCGGCGGAGTTGGGAGAGGAGGGGATGAGAGACGTTCTGACGCGCGTGGAAGAAAGCGCCGAGAAACGGTTCGATGTGGTGGTCCTGGGGTTCGGACTCGTTCTTCTTTTGACGGTGGTATTACGGGCGAGCCATCTCAGCGCGCGGAATCTGTGGTTCGATGAGGCGTGGTCGTGGTACGTCTCGCAGCAGCCGCTGCGGTTCATCCTCGAGGAGGGGCGGAGCAATATTCATCCTCCGTTTTTGCACGTCGTGTTGAAGCTCTGGACGATGATTTTCGGCGACGGTCTCGCGGCCTTGCGGATGCCTTCGGTGTTGGCCAGCACGGGTATTGTCGTCGGAGCGTACGAGTTGGGGCGGCGGGTGCTCTCGCGGCAGGCGGCGCTTCTGGCCGCCGGGCTTCTGGCGCTTTCTCCGCATCAGGTCTTCTACGCGCAGGAAGCGCGCATGTACGCCTTGATGAGTGCGCTCGTGCTCGGGGCCGTCCTCGCCTATGTTCGCTTCCTTCATCGAGAGGGGCTGCTGCGCGCGCCGACCGATTTCGGGCGAGGGCGCGACGGGCGGGTTTCGATTCATTCGCAGGAGGGGAAGCGGACGGACGTGCGCGGGGCTCTGGGATACATGCTGGCGGGAGCGCTGGCGCTCTACACGCATGTCTTCAGCGCGCTCGTGCTCGCGGCGGTGAATCTTCACTTCTTCGGTCTGCTCTGGCATCGCGCGCGTCAGCGTGAGCTTCGGACCTCGGCCTGGGCATCCATGCGGCGATGGATGATGTGGCAGCTCGGCTTGCTCCTCCTTTACGCGCCGTGGGTGACGACGTTTGTCTATCAAGTTTTCTCCCGTCCCCGGCAAGGGTGGCGTCCGCCTCTGGAGGGCGTTCGTCTGGTGGGTGAGCTGTTCCTCTTTCTCGGGAAGGTGTCGGTGGGATCGTTCGTTTATCCGCAGGGAGTCTACTATGCGCTGAAGAATCTCGTCGAGTACCGCTGGACGGCGGAGATGCTTCTGCGGGCGGCGGAGAATCTCGCGCTCTATCCTCTCGCCATCGGGCTCGGCCTTTTCCTTCTCTGGAGGGGAAGGCGAACGGCGGCGGGAGCCGGTCTCCTGCAGGCGCTCTTCTTCATCCCCGTGATCCTGATCTGTGGCGTTCTCCTGGTGGTTCGTCAGCACATGGATTTCGGGCGTTATCTCATGATGATCGCGCCGTATTACTTCCTGCTCGTGGCGGCGGGCGTGATGACCCTTGGTACGGCGTGGAGGCGCGGCGCGACGATCGGGCTCTTCATGCTCCCCATGCTGCTGGGCCTGAAGGCGCATTATCGTGCGCCGTCGTTCGACAGCGACTATCGGCCGGTGGCGGCGGTCCTACGGCGAGAATGGCGCGAGGGGGATCAGATTCTCGTGGATCCCGGGTATCTGGATCGGTGCTTGCGGTACGAGTTGCGGGGGACAAGGGGACCTCGAGCGCTCCCTTCGGGTGATCTCCCGCTGCCGTCGCTGCGCGATCAGCTTCGGGACGTTCGGAGCGCGCGGGTGTGGGTCGTGCTCGACTATCGGTCGCCGGTCTTCGCCGATGTGGAATCGCTGGATGCGGAGCGCGCGGGATGGAGGATCGCATCGGATCGCGTCTTCCCTTCGTCCGATCCGCGCGTTCGGCTTTTGCGGCTTGAGCGTCGAGCCGAGTGAGGTTCGCGCCGGGCGAGCTTCGGAAAGGAGCAGCGTATGACCCTCTTGAATGCCATGCAGGCGCATGACTATGAGCAAGTCATTGCCCTCAACAACAACGCCTCGGGGTTGCGTGGATTCATTGTCATTCACGACACGACGCGAGGGCCGGCCTTGGGGGGGATTCGCGTTCGCCCGTACGCGAGTGACGTGGAAGCGCTTGAGGATGGCCTTCGGCTGGCGCGCGCGATGAGCTACAAGGCGGCGATCGCTGACCTTCCCTGTGGAGGCGGGAAGGCTGTGGTGATCGAGCATCCGGAATGGGATCGCGCTTCGGCCATGCGGACGCTCGGGCGGTTCATCGAGAGCTTGCGCGGGCGGTTTCAGACGGGACGTGATCTCGGCCTGACGGAGGAGGACGTGCGCCTTCTGCGCGAAGAGACGCGGTATATCGGATGCGAAGGTGCGGAGTCCGACGAGTACACGGCGCTCGGTGTGATCGAAGGGATGCGAGCCTGTGTGGAGCATCTCATGGGGAGGGGATCCTCGGGGCAACCGTTCGCCGGACTCACGGTCGCCGTGCAAGGAGTGGGCAATGTGGGCTGGGCGATCGCGCGGCGTCTTCATGAGGCGGGGGCGCGCCTGATCGTCGCCGATGTGGACGAGCGGCGGGCGCGCGCGGCCGAGCGCGCGTTCGGCGCTCGGATCGTCGCCCCTGAGGAGATCTATGAGGCGCCGGCCGACGTCTTCTGTCCCTGTGCCTTGGGAGGCGTCCTCACCGAGTGGACGATCGCGCTCCTGCGGGCGCGCATCGTCGCCGGGTCGGCCAACACTGTGCTCGCCGATGAGGCGCTCGGATGGACGCTTCGGGAGCGGGGGATTCTCTACGCGCCGGATTTCGTGATCAATGCGGGCGCGCTCATTCATGGGGCGAACCTCTATCTGAAAGGGAAGTGGGAGAACGAAGCCGAGGTGCGGCGAATTTACGACCGGGTGCGCGAGATCCTGACCTTGGCCGAGCGCGAGCGCGTGCCGACGAATGTGGTGGCTCAGCGTCTGGCCGAGAGCCGGTTGAGAGCTTCGAAGACCTATCGCGATCTCTTCTGGGGGGAGGCGGCAGGCGCGTCGGGATGTTGCGCATGATTCGATGCGCGCGAGGCCTGTGGCGCGGTTGTCCGAGGGCGCGAGTTTTGGTAGTGTCTCTCTCCTTGTGGGAGAGCGAGGGGAGGAAATTCGGGAAAGGAGCATGGAGCGATGAGCGATCGAAAGGGCGGGCGGGTCGTCCTCCTTGTCCTCGCGCTCATGAGCGCGTGGGCGTCGCCGCGCGCGCCGGAGCGGGCGGATCTCGTCCTGCGCGGGGGGAAGATCGTGACGATGAATCCGAAGCAGCCGCAGGCGGAAGCGATCGCGATCGTCGGGCGGCGGATCGC
>BEHK01000048.1 GCA_002898775.1 bacterium HR08
CATTGACATCTTGCTCGTGCTCCTGATCATCTTCATGGCCATCACGCCGCTCAAGCCGAGCAAGCTCGAGTCGAAGATCCCGGAGAAGCCTCCGGAGAACGTCGTCGTGAGCAATCCGCTGGCGCTCGTCATCTCGGTAGAAGCGGATGCTTCTGGCCGGTTGGCCGGGCTCAAGCTCAACGTCGAGCCGGTGACCGAAGAGACGCTCGGAGAGAAATTGCGAGAGATCATCGCCGCGCGCCCGCCAGATCAACGCTCCGTCTTCATCCGCGCGCCTCGGAACACGCTCTATGGAGAGGTCGTCCGGGTCATCGACATCGTGAAAGATGCCGGGGCATCCCCCATCGGCCTGCAGATTGATGATCTGCCGGAGCGCTGATCGCGCACGCGCGCGATATTCTTGCGGAGTAGGGAGGGGAAACGGTGAAGAAGAAAGGACTCACCATCGCGATCGTGATCTTCGCGGGGGTTCTGATCGTGCTGGGCGCCACGCAGGGACCCGATCTCTATCGTATGGTCAAGGCGAAGGACCGACTGAATAATGGAGCCGTCGCCTATGCCCGCGGCGATTACGATGAGGCTATTCGGCTCTTCAAGGAAGCGCTGGACCTCTATCCCCGCATGGAGCAGGCGCGGCTCTACTACGCGGCGGGGCTGTTCGCGAAGTTCAATCTGACCAATGACAAGCAGTTGGCCCTGGAGGCGATGAAGATCTACGAGGACGTGCACCGGCGGGATCCGACCAATGCCGACGCTATCGCCTATCTGGCGGTGATTCACAAGAACCTGGCCGACATGGCGGAGACGGAAGAAGAGCGCGAGCAACACATGGAGAAGTACCGGGAGTGGACGCTCAAGCGATTGGAGGTCCCCGGCTTGGACAATAAGGCCAAGGCTGAGATCTACTACACGCTCGGACAAGGCTACTGGCAGGAATCCTTCCAACTGACGCAGCCTTATCAGGTGAATCGCCCGCCGCAACCGATCACATGGAACGTGCCCGAGAGCGAAGTCCCGAAGGTGAAGGCCTTGGTCCAGAAGGGGATGGAATATCTCAACAAAGCGGTCGAGCTGAATCCGGAATATGGCGACGCCTGGGCGTACATCAATCTGCTCTATCGCGAACAGGCGAAGGTCGAGAAGGATCCGAGGGTGAGGGCCGAGCTGACGCGCCTGGCCGATCAAGCGCGCGACCGAGCCATCGAGTTGAATAAGCGACGGGAAGAGCAGCAGAAGCAGCAGCAAGCGCAGAAATCCACATAGCGCCGATCGCGGGGCGGTCACACGCGAGGTGGAGAATTCACGGGCGGTGAGTTCCTCCACCTTTTTTATTTTTGACGGAGAGCGCGGCGCCCCCGTCTCTGGTCGAACGCGAGGCGCATCCGATAGAATAGAAGCGGATCGTCCGGGGAGGATGCCGGTGATTCGGTTCGAGGACATTGTGGAGAAAGTCGAGCGGTACCATCCGGAGGCCGACCTGGAGCTTCTGCGCCGCGCCTATATCTTCTCAGCGCGCGAGCATCGCGGGCAAGTGCGCCTCACCGGAGAGCCATACCTTGTGCACCCGCTCGAGGTCGCCAATATCCTGGCCGATCAGCGGCTCGATGTCATCACCGTCAGCGCTGGGCTTTTGCACGACGTCATCGAGGACTGCGGCGTCACGCTCCAGGAGCTGGAGGGATACTTCGGCCCGGAGATCGCCCGTATCGTCAACGGCGTGACGAAGATCAGCCAGATCACGTTCGCCTCGCGGGAGGAAGCACAGGCCGAGAGCTTGCGGAAGATGGTCCTGGCGATGGTGGATGATGTCCGCGTGATCCTGGTGAAACTGGCTGATCGGCTGCACAATATGCGAACGCTGGCTCCACTGCCCCGCGAGAAGCAGATCCGTATCGCGCAGGAGACGCTCGATGTCTTCGCGCCCATCGCCCACCGCCTCGGTATGGGCCGTATTCGTGGCGAACTCGAAGACCTCGCGTTCAAATACCTCTACCCGGAGGACTATCAGCGCCTCAAAGACGCCATTGATCGAAAACGCCCACATCTGGAGGCGCATCTGGAGGAGTTGAAGCAGCAGATGCGCGCTCGGCTCGAAGCGGAGGGGGTTCCGGTGATCGCCGTCGAGGGGCGCGTCAAGCGCCTCTACAGCATCTTCCAGAAGATGCGGCGGAAGAAGGTCCCCCTCGATCAGGTCTACGATCTGATGGCCGTGCGCGTGATCGTCCCCAGTGTGCGCGATTGCTACGCCGCCCTGGGGATCATTCATCAGAACTGGAACCCCATCCCCGGGCGATTCCGCGATTGGATCGCCACTCCGCGCGAGAACATGTATCAGTCGCTGCACACGTCGGTCGTCAGCGAGAACGGGCAGCCCTTTGAAGTCCAGATCCGCACCGAGGAGATGCATCGGGTGGCCGAGGAGGGCATCGCGGCTCACTGGAAATACAAGGAGGGGAAGCTCGGGGCACACGCTGAGGATAGGATGATCGCTTGGCTTCGCCGCTTGCTCGATGAGCAGCAGGAGGCGCGCGATGCTCGTGAATTCCTCGAAGACCTGAAGCTGGATCTCTCGCCCCGGGAGGTCTTCGCCTTCACGCCCAAAGGGAAGGTCATCGAGTTGCCTCAGGGCGCGACGCCCATTGATTTCGCCTACGCCATCCACACGGAGATCGGTCACCACTGCGCGGGGGCGAAGGTGAACGGACGGCTCGTCCCGCTGCGGTATCAAATCCGAACGGGCGACATCATCGAGATCCTCACCTCGCCGAATCAGCATCCGAGTCGCGATTGGCTGCGCTTTGTGAAGACCAATCGCGCGCGCACGAAGATTCGGCGATGGCTCCGCGAGCAAGAGCACCGACAGGCGGTGGAGCTGGGCCAGCGACTGCTGGAGCGGGAAGCCGAGAAAGTGCGCCTCAAGATCAAGAACGTGCTCGACGACGGGGGGCTGGAGAAGATCGCTCCGGACTACGGCTACCAGAAAGTCGAGGATCTCCTGGCCGCCATCGGCTATGGGAAGGTCTCCGCGCGCAGCGTCCTCGCGCGCTTCATCCCGGCCGATGCGCTCGCCGAGCTGGAGGAGCGACCGAAGTCTAAACTCTTGGAGGTCACCGAGCGGGTCAAGAAAGCTCTGGGCCTTCGAGAAGCGCCCATTCGCGTCCGCGGCGTCGAAGACCTGATGGTCTATCGAGCCCGTTGCTGCAATCCCATCCGCGGAGAGGAGATCATCGGGTATATCACCCGGGGGCGAGGCGTCGCCGTCCACGCGCGACGATGCAGCAATGTTCCCGCTCTGCTCGTCAATCGCGAGCGCATCGTCGAGGTGGAATGGACGCGCGGGGGGGAGAACGAGCCTTATGCTGTCCCGCTGTACGCCGTTGTCGAGGACCGACCGGGCGTTCTGGCCGGCATCACCTCGGCCATCGCCAACATCAAGACGAACATCCGGGATGCGCGCGCCCGCACGACGTCGGATGGACGCGGCGAGATTCGCCTCACGGTCGAGATCTTCGATCTGAAGCACCTGGAACGCGTCATCAGCGCGGTTCGCTCCGTCGAAGGCGTCATTGACGTCGAACGGGAGGAGAAGTGAATGATGCGACGAACCATCGCTACGGATCGGGCCCCACGCGCCATCGGGCCTTATGTGCAAGCCGTCCAAGTGGGCGAATGGATCTTCGTCTCCGGACAAATCGCGCTGGATCCGGAGACGGGCGATCTGGTCCCCGGGGGGATCGAGGAGCAAACCGAGTGCGTCTTACGGAATATCCGAGCCATCTTGGAAGCCGCCGGGTCGTCTCTGGAGAAGGTCGTGAAGACGACCGTGTATCTGGCGGACCTCAATGACTTCTCGAAGATGAACGAGGTCTATGCTCGCTATTTCCCCGGGGAGAAACCGGCACGCGCGACCGTCGAGGTCTCACGATTGCCCCGCGATGCTCGGATCGAGATGGACGCCATCGCCACGCTCTGACGGAGTGAGGAGCTCACGCGGCCTTGACGACCTTCCCCGCCTTCAGACATCGCGTGCAGACGCGGATGCGCCGGACGGAACCGTTGATGCGCGCGCGCACGCGATGCAGATTCGGCTCGAACTTATGCTTGGTGCGATTGCCCGCGTGGCTGACCCGATGTCCGAACTGTGGTCCCTTGCCGCAAATGACGCACCGTTGTGCCATGTCGCATCGCCATCCCACTCGGGTTCGATCACAATAAGGCAAAACCGTAGCAAAGATCGCCGACTTCGTCAAGTGGGAGGGATCATGAGGGAAGCCATCGTCTTCGGCGTGCTTTGCATGGGACTCGCGCTCAGCGCGTGCAAGGATCAACAGAGCCGCGCGACGGCCGAAGATGTGGCCGCGCGGGTCAACGGCGTGGAGATCATGATCGCGGAGGTGGATCGGCTCCTCGAGCAGCAGCTGCGCGCCGGCGCGCAGCAGGGGCAAGCCCCCCTGACGCCCGCCGAGCTGGCGGCGGCGCGGCTGCAGATCCTCGAGAACCTCATCACGCAGCAGGCCCTTTATCAGAAGGCGGAACGCCTGGGGCTGCTCCCGACCGAGGAGGAGATCACGCAAGGCCTCCAGCAGTTCAAGCGCGAGCGGGGATTGAGCGAGGAGGGCTTTCAGCGAACGCTGCGCGAGCTGGGACAGACCGAGGAGCAATTCCGGCGCGAGATTCGCCGCCAATTGGCGATCAAGAAGCTCTTCGATCGCGAGGTGACCCCTCGCATCACGGTCACCGACCGCGAGATCGAGGAATTCTACAACGCCAATAAGGCTCAATTCGTGGAGCGGCGGGGCTTCGCTCTGGCGCGCATCGTGGTGACGCCGGACAAGGACAATGTCCCCGACGATGCCATCGGGGCTGAAGCCGCCGAGCGAAAGATCCGCGAGATTTACGAGCAGCTTCGGCGCGGGGCCGATTTCGCCACCGTCGCCGCGCGTCGCTCTGAGGACCCTCTGACGGCGGCTCGGGGCGGGGATTGGGGATTCTTCCCTGAAACGGCCGAACAATTTCCGGGAGCGCTGCGCTCTCGCCTCCTTGCGATGCGCGAAGGGGACATCACCGAGCCGATTCGAATCGGGAACGCTTGGCTCATCTTGAAGCTCGTGCGGCGCATTCAGCGCGATCGCGAGCTCGCGCTCGATGAGGTGCGCGCTCAGATCGCCGAGGAGTTGCGCGCGCAACGGGAGCAGGTGCTGCAGACTGCGGTCACCCGCCTGGCTCTGGCCGAATCGCGCGTGGAAAATCTGCTCGCGCGGCGGATGCTGGAGAACCCGGCGAACTTCGGCGGTCTGCGCCCGATCACCCTTCCGACGCCGCCGCCCACCGGCTCAACGCGCTGAGCCGATCAAGCGAGGGCGCGCCCGATGACGAATCCATAAACGGCACGCGCGCCCGAGCGCCGCAGCGTCCGAGCGCATTCGTTCAACGTCGCGCCGCTGGTGAAGACATCATCCACCAGGAGGATGACGCGGCCTCGAACGGCCTCGGCGGACGTCACGGCGAAGCTTCCGGCGACGCGGCGCGCGCGCGCCAGCGCATCCATCCCCGCCCGGTGAGGTTCCGTGTAGATGATCCGCCGCAGCACATCTTTCTCCAGGGGGCGAGCGAGCGCGCGCGCCACCTCTTCGGCCAGAAGTTCGGCCTGATTATACCCCCGCTCGCGAAGTCGCCGGGGATGAAGCGGAACCGGGAGCACGACCGCCACATCGCGAAAGGCCGATTCCTCAGCCAACACCTCTTGGATCTTCTCTCGCAGGCGCCGACATACCTGCGGCTTCCTCTTCAGGAAGAGGACGTGGGCTCGAAGGACCCCGTCATAGGGGCCGATATATCGCAGGCCGTCCAGCACCATCCCCCGGCACGCCGGGCATTCGGTCGTCGTCGCCTCAGCGCTCCTCGGCGCATGGCACCGAGGACATCGGGCGAACGTCGGGAGAGCGTCCACACCGGACCAACAGGCGGCGCACGTGATCCCATCGGCGAGCGAGTCCACAGGCTCCCCACACAGGGCGCACAGCGTGGGAAAGACAACGCTCAGGAGGTCGTCAACGAGCCGACGCGCGAGGATCGAGAAAGTTCTCCCGAGCATGACCATCAGCTCTCCGACTCTTCGGAGAACGGCTTTTGGAAGAACGCCCGGTATAAGGACTCCGCGCGTTCCCGCTCGGATTCGGCGACCAGAAGCAGGATCGGCTGAGCGCCGCTCACGATCCCCAGCGGATCGCTCGTCCCCGTGAGCATCACGGGGATTCCCTCGCGGGTGAGGAGTTCCCTCACCATCTCGGCCTCGACGACCGTGGTGAATCGAGCGAGAAGGACAAAGCGCTGGTCCCTTCGGCTCATTCGCCCACCCATTCTCCCCAGAAGACGACCTCCGCCGGCCCCACGACGAGGATCTGGTCATCCGGCCGCCACTGCACGTGCAGAGCGCCCATCGAGGTATGCACCCATGCCTCCCGCTCCGCGAGTCCGTTGAGCACCGCCGCCACCAGAGCCGCCGAGGCCCCCGTCCCCGAGGCGAGCGTCTCCCCGACGCCGCGCTCCCAGACCCGCATCTCGAGATTCCGACGATCGCGAACCCGCACGAACTCCACATTGGTGCGCTCGGGGAAGAGGGGGTATCGCTCGAGGGCAGAGCCCAGCTCCCGGACGTCCACAGCAGCGAGATCATCCACGAACACGATGCAATGCGGATTCCCCAGGGAACAGGCTGTGATCGGAATCTCGCGCTCGCCGATTCGGATCGGGAGTCCGATGACGTGCGGTCGCGCGGGCTCCAAAGCCATGGGGATCGCCTCGCTGGAGAGCGCGGGCGTCCCCATATCGGTGAGGAATTCAAATCGCGCCCCTTCTTGGCGAATCCGCTCCAGGCGTTTCACGCCCGCCTTCGTCCGGATCCGAACGCTCGGCTGCTGCCAGCGATGGGTGAAGAGGAGATACGCCGCCAGGCACCGAATCCCATTGCCGGAGATCTCGGCCTCCGTCCCATCGGCGTTCCACAAGCGCATCTCGAAATCCGCTCCCGATCCCGGGGACAGGGGCGCGACGAGAATGACGCCATCGGCGCCGATGCCGCAATGGCGATGACACCAGCGCGCCGCCCAACGCCCCACGGCCTCCGCCTCAGGAAGATGCTCCCGAGCGACGACGATGAAGTCGTTGCCCAGGGCCTGAAGCTTGTAGAACGGGACGCGCATGGCTCTTCACCCGGGAGGCCATCGCAGGAGGCGCCCACCGAGAAGATGGAGATGGAGGTGAAACACGCTCTGTCCCGCTCGCGGCCCTGTGTTGATGACCACTCGATACCCCTCTTCGGCGATCCCCACCTGATTCGCCACCTTCGAGGCGACCCGCAACATGTGTCCGAGCACGGCTTCGTCCTGAGCCGCGGCGTCATTGAGTGAATCCATGTGCTCGCGGGGGATGATCAGAATGTGCCACGGCGCCTGCGGGTTGATGTCTTTGAAGGCCACCACTTGATCGTCCTGATACAGGATCTCGGCCGGATGATCGCCGGTCGCAATCTGACAGAAGACGCACTCGAGTTCGTGTCCGCTCATCGCCACGTCTCCGACATCGTCTGTCGTCCTCGTCACCGAGGGTCTCCTCTCTCGCGATTCGTGCCTGCGACGAAGGATTTATTTTCTCACACTCGCGGCCGTGAGGAAAGGACGGACGCGCCGCTTCACTCATGCCCGCCGGCGTAAGACGAGCGTTCGTTCGATCCCCTGCAGATCGCGCTTGACTTCGATCACCTCCCAAGCCGTCGTCTCCAAATCTCCCAGCAGAGCGGGATATTGCCCGTACCCCATCTCGCAGATGAGATACCCCCCCGGCTTCAGGAACCTCGGGCTGTGCGCGAAGAGCCGTCGGTGGACGTCCGCTGCATCCGGTCCGGCGACCAACGCGCACCGGGGTTCATAATCGCGGACCTCGCGCGGGAGCGTCGGGAACTCCGATTCCGAGATGTAGGGTGGATTGGCGACGATGAAATCGGCCTGGGGCGGATCCGGCATGCCCTCCAGTGCCGAGAAGAGGTCACTCACGAGGAACTCGATCCGCTCGCGGACACCGTGTCGCTCGGCATTGCGGCGCGCGACGGCCAAAGCGGCTTCCGAGATGTCGAGGGCCAGAACACGGACCTGAGGGAGGTGCACGGCGAGCGTCACGGCCAGACAGCCTGATCCCGTCCCCACATCCACGAGGAGCCGATCGGCCGGGGTCGCCCGCTCCAAAACAGCTTCCACAATCAACTCCGTCTCCGGTCGAGGAATCAAGACGTCGGGCGTGACCAGGAAATCGAGGCCGAAGAATTCCTGATGTCCGGTGATGTATGGAAGCGGCTCTCCACGCGCGCGCCGTTCGATGGCGCGGGTGAAGGCCTCCCACTCGGATTCGGAGAGCGGTGTCTCCGGTCGCGTCAGGAGGTAGAGCGAATCCTTTTGCAGGACGTGAGCGAGCAAGGCACTGGCCGCGCGTCGCGGCTCCTCAACGCCCGCGCCGTCGAGATACCGCCACGCCCACGCCAGGGCCTGACGAATCGTCCGCACCGACATCAGGAGCGCGCCCGAAAGCTCCGAGCGATGAGGTCCAAACGATTCCGCGTGGACCGAATGACATCCGGACGCCCCTCGAACTGCAGGACGTAGATCGTCCTCTCGTCCGTCTTGAAGTAGTAGTATCGCGCCATCTTTTTCTGCCCGCGGCGGGTGAACTCGAAGTTGAAGACGACGCTCTCCGGATATACGCCGCCGAACGACTCGATCGCCCCTCGCAAATATCCGGGACGAAAGCGCAGGGAGGTCTCCTCCTCCCGCTCGGCGAAGGCGCGGGGCGACACGCCCGGCTCGACCGCGAACTGTCGGATGCGCAGCAAGCCTTCCTCACTGCTCCCGTAGACGATGTCGGTCACGGTATTCCCGGCCCCATCCTGATAGGTCACCGGCTCCCAGCGATCGCGCAAGACGAGCTGGTATCGTCCTTCCGGGTCACGGAATGGGCGCTCCTCGGGCACTTGCAGAGGGAGCGCGAGGGCGGGAACGATGAGAAGGATCAGGGCACTCATAGCTCGCAGACGGAGGATGCGTCCCCCCGCTCAAGGGGGAGCAACGGGCCGAGGATGGACTTTTGAACTTCGATCACCTGAGCCACGCCCCGGCGCGCGAGCGCGAGCAGGTGCTGCAGTTGTTCTTCGGTGAAGGGCTCGCTCTCGGCCGTCCCTTGAATCTCCACGAATCGGCCGTCCCCCGTGCCCACGACGTTCATGTCCACGGCAGCTCGGCTATCCTCCTCATATCGCAGATCGAGCATCGGCGTCCCCTCCACGATCCCCACGCTGACGGCCGCCACATAATCGCGCACAGGCCACTCGAGGATCACGCCCGCTTCGTGCAAGCGCCGCAGGGCGAAGACCAAGGCGACGAAGGCCCCCGAGATCGAAGCCGTTCGCGTCCCCCCATCGGCCTGAACGACGTCGCAGTCAATGAGGACTGTTCGTTCGCCGAGTTTCGTCAGGTCCACGACGGCCCGAAGGCTGCGCCCGATCAAGCGCTGGATCTCCTGCGTGCGCCCGGAGGGTTGTGTGCGCGCTGTCTCGCGCGGCGTGCGCGTCTCGGTCGCGCGCGGCAGCATGGCATACTCGGCCGTGATCCATCCCCTCCCCGTTCCGCGCAGAAAGGGCGGGACGCGTTCTTCCACGCTCGCCGCGCAGATGACCTTCGTATCGCCGCACTCGATCAGGACCGATCCTTCGGCGAACTTGAGGAAGTCGGGGAGGATGCGGATCGGGCGCAGCATGTCCGGACGACGTCCGTCACGACGAAGCCCCATTTCGTCCATCGGCGTTCAATGCTTCTCGGAGAATCCTTCCTCTTGCTCCAGTTCGGCCGCGATCGCATCGGCCTGCTCGCGCAATTCGTTCAGCGTGGCTTCGAGGCTCTCCGCCTCGAAGGCCGCGACCTTCACCCGCTGCTCCAGATCGGTGATGTCTCGCTCCAGGCGCTGCTGCCACGCTTCCAGCTCGGCGAGCATGCGCTCCTCTTCCGGGGTGATCGAGCTGCCGGGGGACTCCCGCAAGCGCCGCCGGATGCGATTCACCAGCTCCATCGTCCGCATCCGGATATCGAGGCTCTCTCGGCGATGCCCTTCCAGCTCGCTCCGCATGCGGGCGAGCCGCTCCATGAGCCGCTTCCGCACATCAATGAGCCGCTCCAGCTCATCCTGGATCTCCGCGAGCCGTTCGAGCTTGGAGGCCCTCTCCGCCGCACTTCTCGGCACCGAGGAGAAGAGTTCGTCGAACATGACGCTGCCCCAAGACATGAAAAATGGTGGAGGTGAGCGGAATCGAACCGCTGTCCGAGGGCCTTCCAGCGCGAGGATCTACATGCTTAGTCGCCTCTCTGCCCTTCATCGCGCGAGGAAGCGAGGCGACGCGCGCCTCGCGCGACCAGATCGGCTTCAGGCGTCGCCCGCGCGCGCCGATCCCTCGCGCGGACCGAGCCCGTCTGGGTCGACGCTCCACTCCTCACCCGCGGGCGAGGCGAGGGGGAACGAGGCCGCGCTCACGCGGCCTGAGCGTACTGCACGTTGGCAGTTGTTTTTCTCCGTGCCTCTCACGGGCCGGCACGGTGCCCGGCATGCTCCTCGCCGCCTCTTGACCCCCGTCGAACCCATATCACCCCCAAACCACGAGTGATTGTATCACCGACGACCGAAAGCGGTCAATGCGACCTCGCCTCCCCGCTCAGAAGTGGATCTCCTCCTCCTCGAAATCGGGCGTCTCGATTTGGATCGTCACGTGCTCGATCCCGTAAGCCTCCCGCAACCGCACGCGAATCCCGTGCAGGACATCCTTGGGAGAGACGTGATCGTCGGCCAAGATGACATGGGCGCTCAGCGCATCTTTCCCCGAAGTGATCGTCCAGACATGGAGGTCGTGAACATCGCGGATCCCCGGAACGCTTCGGATCGCGCGCTCCACGCCGGCGATGTCAATATGCGCGGGCGTGGCCTCCATCAGGATGTTGACAGCCTCCTTGAGCAATCGCCAGGCGCACACGATGATCAATCCGGCCGTCATGAAGCTGATGGCGGGATCGGCCAGATACCATCCCCTCGCCCAGATGAGCCCCCCTGCCACCAGGGCGCCGATCGAGCCCAGGCCATCGCTCAAGACATGCAGGAACGCCCCCCGCATGTTCAAGCTCTGATGGCGCGCGCGATGCAGGAACGCCGCCCCGAGACCATTGACCAGGAGTCCACCCAGGGCGATCAGCATCATCTCCCGACCGCGCACCTGTGGCGGCTGCTGCACCCGCTCATAGGCTTCGTAGATGATGGCGAGCGAGATGACGATCAGGATGACGGCGTTCAGCAAAGCCGCCAGGATCTCGAGCCGATAGTAGCCGTAGGTCTTCTCCGGAGGAGCGCTCCGCTCGCACATCCACATCGCCCCCAGAGCCAAGGCCAGCGCCGCCACATCCGTGAGCATGTGCCCGGCGTCGGCCAAAAGGGCGAGACTATTGGTCAGCCACCCCCCGACGGCCTCCACGACCATGTACCCGCTCGTCAGGAGGAAGACCCGAAAGAGTGGCCGCGCCCCATCTCGCTTCGGAAGCGCCATTGCCCCTCACCGAATCTCCGTGTTCTCATGCGCCGAGGGATCGCCTCGCTCACGACTCCTCGCCCAATATGCTCTGCGATCCCTCGTCCCGCTCGCGTCACACGAGCGACTGGCTATTCTAGCAAAGGCTGCTGTACAATGGCGATGCCATGCGCGTGGGAGATGCACGGCAGGAATCGAGCACGGCGCGCGAGGCGAACATCGCGGCCTCCTGGACGCGCAGGCTCTCCCAGGCGCCGCTCACCCGGCTGCTGGAAGCCGTCATGGACGCGCGCACAGAACGCTCGGTCACGCTGATTGTCTTCGGCTCGGCGGCGCGCGGAACGGTCGTGACCGAGTCCGACGCGAATCTTTCGGACGCCCCCGGCGAGGTTCAGAAGGCGGAGGGCGCCCGCGAGGTGATCGAGGTTCGCCTGGCGGAGGCGATGATCCCGTGGCTGGAACGATGAGGATGCGCATCCAAATGCTGCCGATTCTCGGTCTCCTTCTGCTGGGCACTCTCCCCGGGCCGAACGCTCTTCGGGCGAACGATGACGCGGACGCCGAGGTCACGCTGGCGCTCGTCGGCGGGTGGCTCATTGATGGGAATACGCCACTGCCGTTTGAGAACCCGGTCATTCTCATCGCCGGAGAGAGGATCAAAACCGTAGGCCGCCTGGGGCGTGTGCGCATCCCCCCCGGTGCGAATGTGATTGACGCACAGGGGCGATTCATCCTCCCCGGACTCATTGATGCGCATGCGCATTTGGAAGGGTTGGGGCTGGGCGAGCGGGATGCGGACTTCACGGATACGCCGGAGAAACTTCGGCACGCCATCTTGCAGAACGCTCGGCTCAATCTCCTCTCCGGCGTGACGAGCCTGCGCGATTGCGGCTCGAGCGAATTGGTCCTCAAGCTGCGGGATCAGATCGAAGCCGAAGGCCCACGGCTCTTCGCCGCCGGCCCGCAGCTCGTCAAAAGAGAGGCGACGGCGTCCGCCTCTCCCCTCTTCCTCGAATTCGACGGGGTGAAGGAGGCGCGACGGAAGGTCCGGGAGCAGATCGCCAAGGGGATTGATTTCGTGAAGGTGCGATTGACCCGTCAGCGTCCGCTCCCGACGCTCGAGGAGCTGTCGGCGATCGTCAGCGAGGCGCATCGGGCGGGATTGCGAGTCGCCGTCCACATTGATGTCCCGTACGATGAGGCGGTGCGCCTGGCGCTGATGGCGGGTGTGGACACGATCGAGCACATGGCTCCGCTGCGCGCTCACGACGATCGGCTCTTTCTGGAGATGGCGCGGCACAACATCGTCGTCGTGCCGACGCTCTATCAGCTGCAGGCGCAGCGCGTGAACCCGATGGAGAAGAACGACGAGGAGTTGATCGAACCGCCGCTTCAGACGCGACTTCCTCCGGAAATCCGGCATGCGCTCACGCAGCGCGCGGCGCTGTGGCGTCGCCTCGCCCTCGAATGGCGAGCGCGGGGGTATGATCCGAAGCGCGCGCTGCGGGAGGCATTTCGCACCCTCACGCGCGCGCGCCTGCTGGGGGTGAAGATCGCGCTCGGGCCGGACACGGGATCAGACCTCGTCCCGCATGGCCAGTTCTATAAGGAACTGGTCCTCTACGCGAACATGGGTATCCCGCCGATCGAGGTCATCCAGATGGCGACGCGGATGGGCGCCGAAGCGCTCGGTCGAGAGAAGGAGCTGGGGACGATCGAGCCCGGCAAGCTCGCCGATATCATCCTCGTCGAAGGCGATCCGCTGCTCGATCCGGAAGCTCTGCGCAACGTCGTCCTCGTCATCAAAGGAGGCCAGGTGATCGAGGTCCCGCGCCCTGAGGCGAAGAGCCGATGAGGCACGCGAATTCGCCGGAGGACAGGAGCGATGGCTTACACGATCACGCTGATTCCGGGAGATGGCATTGGGCCAGAGGTCTCAGCGGCGGTCGTGCGGATTCTCGCCGCAGCGGGCGTCCCCATCCAGTGGGAGGAACACATCGCTGGCGCGCAGGCGCTCAATCGCTACGGCGATCCTCTTCCATTTGCGGTCTTGGAATCCATCGAGCGAAACCGCGTGGCCCTCAAGGGGCCTATCACGACGCCCATCGGCGAGGGCTTTGCGAGCGTCAACGTACGGCTGCGCAAGGAGCTGGACCTCTACGCGAATTTGCGTCCGGTGCGCAGCCTGCCCGGCACCCCCATGCGCTTCGGCTCCATTGATCTCGTCGTCGTGCGCGAGAACACCGAGGATCTCTATTCGGGGCTCGAGCACATCGTCGTGCCAGGTGTCGTCGAGTCGCTCAAGATCATCACCGAGCGCGCCTCGATGCGCATCGCGCGGTTCGCCTTCGAGTACGCCCGCCGGGAGAATCGGCGAAAGGTGACGGTCGTTCACAAGGCCAACATCATGAAGCTCTCCGATGGGCTCTTCCTGGATTGCGTCCGGCGCGTCGCGCGCGAGTATCCGGAGATCGAGATCGAGGAGAAGATCGTGGACAACGCCTGCATGCAACTGGTGATGAATCCGCAACAGTTCGACGTCCTGCTCCTGGAGAACCTCTATGGGGACATCATCTCGGACCTCGCAGCCGGACTCGTGGGGGGCCTGGGCGTCGTCGGCGGCGCGAATCTCGGAGATACGATCGCCGTCTTCGAGGCGGTGCACGGGAGCGCGCCGGACATCGCGGGCAAGAATATGGCCAATCCGACGGCGATGCTCCTCTCGGCGTTGATGATGCTGCGACATCTGGGCGAGGCAGAGGCCGCCGATCGCATCTACGCGGCGCTGTGCCGCGTGCTCGCCGAACGCCAGATTCGCACGCGCGATCTGGGGGGAACGGCGACCACGACTGAGTTCACCGAGGCGATCCTCGCGGAGCTGGAGGCATGAGGCGCTGCGCAGAACACTTGCTCCCACTCCTCCTGATGGTGGGCCTATTGGATCGCGCTGGAGCGATCTCGCATCCGCCACTGCTGCCGTCGGAGCTGGTCGAACAGCTTCTCACCGAAGCTTCGGGCGAACGGGTTTGGGAGACGGCGGCGGTGCTGGCCGCGTTCCCCCGATATCCGGCCTCTCAGGGGTTCGATCGCGCGGCGGAGATCGTGGCCGAACGCGCGCGCGCCGTGGGCTTGACCGACGTGCGCATCCTGAGCTTTCCGACCGACGTCCCGGCCTGGGATGTGCGGCGCGGCGAATTGTGGCTGCTCGATGCGGAGCCGGTGAAGCTCGCCGACGCTTCGGATATCCCCCTCTCCGTCGCGCAGTATAGCCGCGACGCTCAGGTGGAAGCGGAGCTCGTCTGGGTCGGCGCGGGAACGAGCGAGGCTGATTACCGCGATCGCGACGTGCGGGGTAAGATCGTACTGGCCAGCGGTCCGCCGCATGACGTCGAGCCACTAGCCATTGCGCGGCATGGAGCGCTCGGCCTCATCTCCGAGGCGCAGAGCGCATTCTTCGGCATCGCGCCCTCGGAGGAAGCCGTCGCCTGGGGCCGCCTCTCCCCGGAGCGCGCGCGAGCGGGCGCACCGGGATTCGCCTTCATGATCTCGCCCGCGCGAGGCCGCATGCTGCGCGATCGCCTCGCGCGCGGCGAACGGCTGCGCGTGCGCGCCCACCTTCAGGTGGATCTGCGCTGGCCCGCTCAGGTGAAGATGGTCGTCGCCGCGCTCCCCGGCACGCGGATCCGCGATCAGGAGATCGTCTTCACGGCTCATCTCGATCACCCCGCGCCGGGAGCGAACGATAACGCGTCTGGAAGCGCCGTCCTTCTGGAGATCGCGCGTGTGCTGCAGACGCTCATTCGTCAGGGGAAGATGGCCCCCCCGCTTCGGACGATCCGCTTCTGGTGGGTGACGGAGATCGAGAGTACATACCGCTATTTCTTCGCCCATCCCGAAGAGGCGCAGCGCCTTCTGATCAACATCAATATTGACCAGGCTGGCGGGGATCGCCACGGGCGCACGGACTTCATCGCCATTCGTCAACCGATATGGATGGCGACCTTTGCGGACGACCTCATCCGCGCCATCGCGCGCTTTGCTTCGGATTTGGCCCCCGTCTCTCGGACGCCCTCGCCGCTCTTTGTCGCCCCGAAGGGAACGCGCGATCCGTTCACCCTTCAGTTCTGGCCCTACGCGCCGCTCTCGGATCATCTCGTCTTCGAGACCGGCGGTATTGGCGTCCCTTCGATCAGCGTGGCGGCGCCCTCGCTGCGATACATCCACACGAGCGAGGACACGGTCGAGCGTCTGGACCCCACGGCCCTCAAGCGCATGGTCTTTCTCGGCGCTGCCTGCGGTCTCTTTCTGGCCAACGTGACGGCGCGCGATTTGCCCAAACTCCTCGCCGAAGTGCGGGAGGGGGGAGCCGAACGCCTCGGCGAAGCTGAAGCGCGCGCGCTGCGGTGGATCGCCGAGAGCACGCGTCAGGACATCCACACGCGGTTCAAGCGCGCGTATCACATCCTGCAGCAAGCTTACGAGCGCGAGGGTCGGATCCTGGCCTCGCTCGCCAAGCTGGCGGTCGCCGATGGGGCGTCCGAGCCCGTCGCTGCGCTCAAACAGGAATCGAGCTTCGTCTGGCATCTGTTCGCCCTCCAGGAAGCCGCCGTTCGGCTGCTGACGGAGCAGTATGAGCGCTTGTGCCGGATGCTCGGTGCCACCCCCAGGGAGTTGGAACCGGAGGCCGAGGAGATGCGGCTCTACCGGCTCGTCCCCAAGCGCACGCTCCCGCTCGGGCCGGGATTCCGCGCGTGGCTTGACTTCGACTCCCCGCGTTTGGGACCGAAACTCTCGACGCTCATCAAAAACCTCATGGATGGCGAGCGGAGCCTCGCCCATCTCTACTGGGCCGCGCTCGCCGAATCCGAGGCGGTGACGCCAACGGACGTCGAGGCGTTCGTGAACGAACTGAGGGCGAAGGGGTGGGTGACGCTGGAGGAACGACAATAGGGCCGGAGGGAGAAGCGGTGGACGTGCGCGCGGATGAAGGGAAGCTGCAGCGCCGGCTCGGCCTCGGGGAAGCGAGCGCGATCATCGTGGGGACGATCATCGGGACGGGCATCTTCATCGTCCCGAACACGATCGCGCGCCAAGTGGAGACGCCGGGGATGGTCTTCGCCGTGTGGATTCTCGCCGGAGGCCTCTCGTTCCTGGGCGCGCTCACCTATGCGGAGTTGGGAGCGGCGTTCTCCCGCGTTGGCGGCGAGTATGTCTATTTGCGCCTCGCGTATGGGCCGCTCTGGGGCTTCCTCTACGGCTGGACGCAATTCCTGGTGATCAAGACGGGCTCGATCGCCGCACTCGCCGCCGGCTTCGCCATCTACCTCGGCCACTTCCTGCCGCTCTCGGAGAGGGCGGGTAAGATCGTGGCCATCGGGTGTATTCTGGCGCTCTCACTGGTGAACAGCCGAGGCGTCGCCCTCGGCGGTCTGGTGCAGGCGGGACTCACAGCGCTCAAGGTGGCGATCATCCTGGGATTGGTGGGGCTCGCGTTCCTCCTCGGCGAAGGGACGACGGCTCATTATCGTCCCATCGTTCCGGAGGCCGTGGATGGCGCGTGGTTCGGGCGAATAGGCGTCGCCATGGTCGCCGCGCTCTGGGCGTACGACGGATGGAACAACGTCAACATGGTCGCCGGTGAGATCGTTCGACCGGCGCACACCATTCCCCGCGCGCTCGTGCTCGGCACGCTCGCGGTCATTCTCGTCTATCTGCTCGCCAATCTCGCGTACTTCTACGTGCTGCCCATTGAGGCGATTCGAGCCAGCGAGCGCGTGGCCGCCGATGCCATCGCGCGCGTTCTCGGCTCGCCGGGGGCGGCGATCGTCTCCCTGGCCATCCTCATCTCCATCCTCGGCGCGTTGAACGGTTCGATCCTCTCGGGGGCGCGCATCTTCTACGCCATGGCGGCCGAT
>BEHK01000049.1 GCA_002898775.1 bacterium HR08
CGCGTCTGCCGCACCTATCGGGAGGATGGTGCGCTCTTGCCGGAAGAGCGAGGGGGAACGATGCCGATCCTGCCGACCGAAGCGATCGCTCGACTCCGCGCGCTGCTGGTGGAGGCGGATCCGCTCACAGTGAAACGCCTTCGCCGTCTGGCGGCGACGCTGGAGCTATACGCGTTCATCCTGCATGGGGAGCAACGCGATGGCCTCTTCGCACACGGCCCGTACGCGCTGGAGGAGTGTGACGAAGAGGCTCCAACGGGTCGTCGCCCCGGGGGGATGCCTGAGGTGCTCGTCATTCGCGAGTTCACCGACCTGCAGAATGCTTATCTCCCCTGGGCGCAGACGCGCGCGCGGAATCTCTATCCGAATCTGGCGCTGGCGCTCCGGCTTCGGGAGGTGACGGCTCGGTTCGATCTCTTCGGGGGAGTGCGATTCGATCCTCCGGAATATGCCGATCGAGTTCGCGCCGTCGCGTTGGTGACCGTGGCCGAGAATTGGGAGATCCGGGCCGTCCCCTTCGAGGAGATCGAGGAGATCGAACGCCGCGCGGCCGATGCTCAGATGGAACTGTATCAACGCGCGCTCTCCTGGTCGCCGCGCTTCAAGATCGAATACGGCCTCTACCTGTTCGCGAATCACATGAAGGCATTCTTCGATCTGGCGGGGGTGGAGGCGGGCGAGCGCATTCGTCGAGCGTTCGAAGAGGCCGCCGCTCCGTTCCTGCATCGGTTGCTCGCCGACGCCGAACTGCCATCCATCTGGCGGTTCATGGCGACGACAGAGGGCGATTTCTTCTATCCGGTCTCCGCGCCGATATCCGAACGTGAGGGGGGAGAGGGGTGATGAGGGCAGAGAACGTCTTGACAGTTCGCCAGTGGGCACCCCACGCGATCTCGAGATCGCGTGGGGACCCCCGGCAGGAGTCGCTCGGTCGGGACGAGCCCGCTCGGGAGTACTACTGCGCTGTGGATACGGGGGGGACGTTCACCGACTGCGTCGTCGGCGATTCGGAAGGGAATCTGGTCTTCGCCAAGAGTCCCTCGACGCCGCACGATTTTTCAGAGGGCTTCTTCGCCGCGCTCACTCTGGCGGCGGAGCAGCTTGGGCTCACGCTCCCCGAGCTGATGGCGCGCACGCGACGGCTCATGCACGGGACGACAGTAGGCACAAACGCCATGGTGGAACTCAAAGGAGCGCGCGTGGGGTTGATCACGACGCGTGGGCATGAGGATGCCATCCTCATCATGCGCTCGGTGGGCCGCTCGGCGGGATTGCCCATCGAGCGGCTGCTGCATGTCTCCCGTCATCGGAAACCCCAGCCCCTCGTCCCCCGCCACCTCATTCGCGGGGTGAGCGAACGCGTGGACTGGCGCGGCGAGGTCATCGTGCCTCTGAATCGAGAAGAGGCGCGTCGCGCCATCCAGGAGTTGCTGGCGCAGAAGGTCGAAGCCATCGCCATCGCCTTCCTCTGGGGATTCGTGAATCCCATTCACGAGCGCGAGGTTCGCCGCATGGTCGAGGAGATGGCGCCCGACCTCTTCGTCACCTGCGCGCACGAGTTGATCGCTAAGCCGGGCGAGTACGAGCGGACGGCGGCGACCGTGATCAATTGTTTCATCGGGCCGAAGACGACGCGGTACATCCGCCGGGTGGAAGAGCGGACTCGCGCGTTCGGCTGCGCCGCTCCCCTCCTCATCATGCAGGCGTCAGGCGGCGTCGCTCCGGCCCGGGAAATCCTGCGCGCCCCGCTGTTCACCATCGGTTCAGGGCCGGCGGGGGGATTGATGGGATGCCGGTTCCTGGCCGAGACGCTGGGACATCCCCACGTCATCGCCACGGACATGGGGGGGACGAGCTTCGACGTCGGCCTCATCGTGGACGGGATGCCGCTCTCGGCGTCTGAGACGACGCTCGGGCAGTACACCTTCTTCATGCCCCGCCTGGACATCCTCTCCATCGGCGCAGGCGGAGGATCCATCATTTGGATCGATGAGCTGAGCGGAACCCTGAAAGTCGGTCCGGAATCGGCAGGAGCGGATCCGGGACCCGCGTGCTACGGGCGCGGAGGCACACGGCCCACGGTGACCGATGCGGACCTCATCCTTGGCTATTACAATCCGGAGTTCTTTCTGGGGGGGAGGCTGAAGCTCGATCCTGAAGCGGCTCATCACGCGATGCGCACGATCGCCGATCCCCTCGGGTTGGACATCACCGAGGCGGCTGATGGAGCCACACGGATCGTTGAGCTGCAAATGGCCGACCTCATCCGGCAGATGACCATCCAGCGGGGGTATGATCCACGCGATTTCGTCATCTACGCCTACGGCGGGGCCGCCGGAGCCCATGCGGCTGTCTACGCGCGAGAGTTAGGCGCTCGCACGGTCGTCATCCCGCGCGGAGTCCTGGCCGCCACGTGGTCGGCCTTCGGTATCCTCTCAACGGATATTCAGCACGTCTTCGAGAAATCGGAGCTGCTCATCGCGCCTCTGGATGCGGCGCGCGTCACGGAGATCTTCCTCGAGCTGGAAGAGCGAGCCCGCCGACAATTGCGCGAGGAGGGGATGGCCGAGGATCAGATCCTCTTGCGCCGCTTCGCGGAGATGAAGTTCCGATTGCAGATCCATCGCGTCGAGGTCCCCGTCCCCGGTGGGATTCTGACCGATCAGGACATGCGCGATCTGGAGCACGCATTCGTGCAGAAATATGAGACGCTCTATGGGCGCGGATCAGCGTTCACGGCGGCGGGCATGGAGATCGGCCTGCTGCGCGTGGTGGCGCTCGGGCGCATCGCTCGCGGGCAGTTGAAGCAGCTCCCCGCCGAGCGCCGCAGGAGATGGACGCCCGTCGGACAGCGCCAGGTCTACTGGCGCGAACTCGGACGGCGGATTCAGACGCCCATCTTCTCCGGAGAGGGGCTCTCCCCAGGTGCGACCCTGGAAGGGCCGGCGATTGTCGAGCTGCCCGTGACGACGATCGTCGTCCGCCCGGGCGACCGCCTCACCACTGATGCCTACGGGAATTTCATCCTCACTCTCCCCTGAGTTGGAAGCCCTCATATTCCTTCGGAGGAGGACGGTCATGTCATCCATCGCCTGGGACGGTCGGCAATACCCATACGTCTATGGCCGGGAGCTGAAGATCGCCCCCGGCCTGAAACTGCACACGGAGGCGGTCGAGCGCCTGGACCCAATCACCTACGAGGTCATTCGTCACGCCCTCTGGAATATCAACGTCGAACACGGTCTGACCATCATGAAGATCTCCGGCTCCCCTATCTGCGCCTATGGGCACGATTTCAACCCCTGCCTCCTCGACGAGAAGGGAGATTTCGTCTTCTTCGGCCCATTCCTTCAGTATCTCTCCTCGGCGACCAGTTCGGCGGTGAAGTGGACACTGGAGTATCGCTCGGAGAATCCGGGGATCGAGGAGGACGACATCTTCTTGACGAACGATCCGTGGATCGGCGCGACTCATCAGTCGGATGTGACGTTGATCGCGCCCGTCTTCTGGGAGGGGGAGCTGTTCTGCTGGGTCGGGAATACGCTGCACCAGTGGGACTTGGGGGGGACATCGCCCGGAGGGTTCAATCCCATGGCCCCCGATGTCTATTGGGAGGCCGGATGCATCCCCCCGATCAAGATCGTCGAGCGCGGACGCTTGCGGCGCGATCTGGAAGAAGAGTACATCCGCCGATCGCGCATGCCGGAGCTGGTGGCCTTGGATCTGCGCGCGGAGATCGCCGGCTGCCACGTCGCCCGCGAGCGAATCAAACAGTTGCTCGCGCGATATGGAGCGGCGACGGTGAAGGGCGTCATGCGTAAGCTTCAGGATGATTCGGAGCGCGCCTTCGTGCGACGCTTGGCGACCATTCCCGATGGGACGTGGCGCGAGGTCGGGTGGGTGGAATGGGCGCACCCGGGAGATCGGCGCGTGTATCGGAATTGCCTGACGCTCACCAAGCGCGGCGATCAGTTGATCTTCTCCAATGAGGGGACCGATCCGCAGGCTGGCACGCTCAATTGCACGCTCGTCGCCTGGAGGGGAGCGATCATGGCCATGGTCTCGGCGCAGCTGCTCTTCGATCAGATGTTCGTCGTCGAAGGCGCCTATCGGCATGTCCAATTCCAGGTGCAGCCGGGGACGCTCACGTGCGCGCTCTTTCCGGCCGCGGTGAGCGCGGCCCCCGCGCTCACGCTCCTTCAGACGATCGCCCTCTCAGGACTCGTGATCTCCAAAATGCTCGCCTGTTCGGACGATCCCGAGTTGCGGACGGAAGTCCAAAGCTGCATGGGCGCGCCCATGTATCCGATCGCGGCCTTGAGCGGCCTCAATCAGCGAGGATCGCCGTATGTCTCCTTCCTGCTCGATCCGGTGGGAGCGGCCCTGGCCGGACTCTCCTGGCGGGATGGCGTGGATACGGGTGGCTGGCCTTGGGATCTGCAAAGCACCATGCCCAATGTCGAGGAGAACGAGTGGTTCTATCCGATCCTCTATCTCTGGCGTCGCGAGCTGCCCGATTCAGGCGGAGCGGGGATGTTCCGCGGCGGGAACGCCGCCGAGTTGGCCTTCCTCCCGCATGGGACGGAACGCATCACGCTCTTCACCGCAACCGGACATTGCGCCGTTCCGGGACCGGGTCTGTTCGGCGGCTTCCCCACTTCAACGACGCGGTATGCCCTTGTTCGCAACACCCGCGTGCGATCGCTCCTGTCCGCCGGACACGTGCCGGATCGCCTCGAGGCTCTAGGAGGACACGTGGAATACCTCCCGCCTAAGGCCTTCGACATCGTTCAGAATCCCGATGACGTCTTCGTCATGTCCTGGGCCTCAGCGGGCGGCTATGGGGATCCGTTGCGACGTGATCCTCACCGCGTGGCCGAGGACTATCGCGAGGGACGCCTGACCCGAGGGTGGGCGCAACGGGCCTATGGGGTCGTGCTCGATGAGACCGGAACCGTCCTCGCTCAGGAGACGGAGCGGTTGCGCCGGCAGATGCGCCGACACCGCATCGGGACCGAGCCGAAGCCGCAAACGGCTGCTGATGAGCCCGACGCGCGCCTCTTGGCGGAAGGTCTGAAGCTGGTCGGGGGATGGATCCGCTGCCGATATTGCGATCACCCGCTCTCACCCCCGACGGAGAACTATAAGCTCCACTGCCTCCGAAAAAGTCTCCCCATTCAGGACGCGAACCCGTATATCCTCGATCCGAAGCTCTACATCGAGGAGACTCTGGAGTGGCGCCACTTCTACTGCCCGGGATGCGGCGCGCTCCTTCAGACGGAATTGGCGCGACCTTCGGATCCCCCCCTCTGGGATCTTCAACTTGATCTCGGCACGAAGTGACCGCACGACCTTCGCCGGCGAGGAGGCCGATATGAGGAAAATCGGGGAAGGAGAGCCGACGTCCGGACATGGCGCCGTCGGCGTCTTGCGCAAGGTCGAGACCCTGGAGGACGTCCTGCGGTTGATGGAGACCGATCTCTCGGAGACGATCGTCTTCACCCCATCGGCCTCGGTGACGGCCATCACGCCGATCCTCCCCAAGATCCGGGGGCTCATCTGCGCTTCCGGGGGCTTTACGTCGCATCTGGCGATCGTCGCCCGGGAGTTCGATCTGCCGTGCCTGATGGGGAGCCGTCTCGAGGAGGTGAGCGCCCTCGAAGGACGCCGCGTGCGATTCACAGCACAAGGGGAGATCTTTCTCGAGGACGATGTCTGAGCGACGCCCGAAGATTTATCTGAATCTGAGCTTCCCTCAATTGGCCGCTCGGTATGCGCATCTTCCCGCCGATGGCGTTGGGCTCTTGCGCGCCGAATTCCTCGCCCTCTCGCTGGGCGTCCATCCGAAGCAACTCCTCGCCGAAGGGGGGGCGGAGACCTTCGTCCGAACCTTCGCCGAGGGATTGATCGAGGTCGCGCGTCAGTTCTGGCCGCGACCGGTCACCTATCGCGCGCTCGACCTGAAATCGAACGAGTATCGCGGCCTGCGCGGAGGCCAACAGCTCGAAGAGCTGGAAGAGAACCCCGCGCTCGGTCTGCGCGGATGCCGCCGCTACATGGATGATCCTGAGCTCCTCCGCCTCCAAGCGTGCGCCGTGCGAAGAGTGCATGAGGCTGGATGGACCAACGTGCGCCTGATGCTCCCCTTCGTGCGCACCGTGTCGGAAGTCCTCGCCTGCCGCGAGATCGTTCAGGAGGAGGGGCTCTTCGAGAGGGGGATACCCCTCTGGATCATGGTCGAAGTGCCTTCGGTCGTCTTCCTCATCGAACGATTCCTCCCTTTGGTGGACGGCGTCTCCATCGGGACCAACGATCTCACGCAGCTCGTCCTCGGCGTGGATCGAGATAATCCGCGATTGATCCCTCTGTGGGATGAGGGCGACGATGCCGTCATGCGCGCTATCGGGTGGGTCGCACGCGCATGCCGGGAGAGAGCCCTGGAGTGCTGCGTTTGTGGCGATGCCCCCTCGCGACGCCCGGAGCTGATCCCCCTGCTGCTGCAGCTGGGTCTCACAGCCCTCTCGGTCTCACCCGAGGCCTTCGAGCGAACGCTTCGAATCGTGCGCGAGAGCGAGCCTGGCTCAGGGTGAGCCTCCTTGCAAGTCGCTCGCCCAAGACAGAGGGCCTTCCTGCACCTCCTCCCAACACCTCCCGCCCCATCGTCACCACACCGGGCGAGGGTCCCCAATAGATCGCATGGGGTGCCCGAGGAGGATCTGGTTCAGAGATCCGCTCGTTGGGCTTTCAAACGAGCCTCGGTGTGCCTTATGATTGATCTTCTGCAGGAGCGAGCACGATGCGTGAGCTGGACATGGGGAGAGTGGCTCAGCGTGGGTGCCCTGTGGGCGGGGGTCAGAGATCGCCTGGGGTGCTCTCGGCACGCGTCCTGCTCTGAGCGTGCTCTCTCGAGGGGGAGGATCGCGATGGCCTTCACCATGAAGGATCTCCACGATTTGATTCGGATTTTGGAGAAGCATCCGGAGTGGCGCGCGGAACTGAGGCGGCTCCTTCTAACTGATCAGCTGCTGGAGCTGCCCGTTATCGTTCGCGCGTTGGCCGAGGCACAGCGGCGGACGGAAGAACGCGTGGAGGCGTTGGCTGAAGCGCAGCGACGGACGGAAGAACAAATGCAAGCCTTGACGCGACAGGTGCAGGCATTGGCCGAAGCGCAGCGGCGGACGGAGGAGCAGGTGCAAGCATTGACCGAGGCGCAGCGACGGATCGAACAGCAGGTGGAGGCGTTGACGCGACAGGTGCAGGCATTGGCCGAAGCGCAGCGGCGGACGGAGGAGCAGGTGCAAGCATTGACCGAGGCGCAGCGACGGATCGAACAGCAAGTCGCTGATCTGGTGGTTGCTCAACAGCACACCGAGCGCATCTTGCAACGCCTCCTCGAATGGCAACAGGGCGAAGCGGGACGGCGCGAAGGCGAACGATACGAGCGGCGCATCGTGATGCGCGCGCCCAATCTGTTTTTCGGTGGTGAAGGCGGTGCGCCTGGAGAGCCGGACGTGCGTCGTCAGCTCAGCCGGTGGCTTCACCCGTTTTATCGAGAGGGTCGAGCCCCAGAACCCTCCGCCGATCCTCTCCTAGCCGACCTCATCTGGTGGAAGGGAGATGAAGTGTTCGTTGTGGAAGTGTCGCAGAAAGTGGATCCCCAGGACATCCACCGCGCTCGTCAGCGAGCCGAGACCTTGCGTGAGGCGGGCGTGAACGCCACACCGGCTGTGATCGGCGAGGAGTGGGCGACGCCGGAATCACAAGCGCTGGCCCAACAGGAATCGGTGGAGTGGTTGGTCGGCGGAGGCCTTTCCCAAGGGTTCCTGCGCTTCCGATGTCTGCCGGCCGAGGCGCCGGAGAATCTCTCCGCGGAGGATACGCCCTGAAGCCTGCGCCGCCAAAACCTGGGATCCAGCGGAGACGTCATCCCGTGGCAACCCGGTTCCCTCTCTCGCTCTCCTCACGATCCAAACAGATCAGGCGTTGAATTCGACATCACTCGGATAGAGTCCAAATGCCTCAAGGAGGCACCTGTCGCGCCTCTCCTATGTCCCTGCGTGCTCGTCTGCAGTCCTGATGGATTCCTCCCGCGCTCGGAGCACGACGCCTGACCTCAAGGGCACCCCATGCATGGGGACCCTGTAACGATGGGTCGAGCCGTTTAAGCCTCTTCCTTCTCCCCCTCTGGAGCGAAACCGAGCTGTCGGGAGATCGCCGCCGCCGTCTCCTTCACAGCTTCAGCGAGTTCGGCCATATTCTCCCCCGTGATCTGGGCGATCGTCCCGGCGACGCTCACCGAGGCGACGACCCGGCCCATGTGATCGAAGATCGGTGCTCCGAGACATCGCAGCCCGAGCTCGTCTTCCTCATCATCGAGGCTATATCCCCGCTCTCGAATCCGCCTCAGCTCCTCCCGAAGGCGTTTCGGTGAGACGATCGTGTTCTCATTGTGGCGCGGAAGTCCCCGCTCGCGGATCAAGCGCTCCACTTCACCTTCCGGCAGATAGGCCAGAAGCGCCTTCCCCACGCCCGTGCAGTGAATGTCCATCCGCTTGCCAATCCACGTGGCCAGTCGCACAAGCCCTGGCGGCTCCACCTTCTCCACGAGCACAGCCTCCCCCCGATCCAAGATCGCCATGTGAACGGTCAAGCCCGTCCGCCGCATCAGGGCGTGCAGATACGGCGCCGCGCGCTCGCGCAGCTCAATCCGACTAAGCGCCATGTTCGCCAGGTTGAGAAGCTTCGCGCCGAACATGTACCGTCCTGTCTCCTCGTGCCGATGCAAGTATCCCTGCCGCTCCAGCGTCAGCAAAAGACAGTGTGTCGAACTCCTGGGCAGACGTAGCACGCGCGCCAGCTCCGAGAGCGTATAGCCCCGCTTCGATTCGGCGAGCACCTCCAACAGCCTGAGCGCTCGCTCCACAGCCGGTACCGATCGGGTCTTCACAGCCCCCATAAGCCTTCTTCTCCCTCCTCAATTTGCGTCCACAATCGTGGACGCAGAGCAGTATATCTCGCTTCGCCCTCTTGACGAAAGGGGAAGAATTCGCATAATCCGTTTGGAATCCGCGCGAGCTGTCCAATATATTGGATGGGAGGATGTTGTGTGGCGGGTCGAAATCGCGAGCTGTTCTCCGATGCGTCGGCGGTCATCCCCGGAGGGGTGAACACCTCGCTTCGGCGGATCGAGCCCCCCTTGGTCTTCACCCGGGCTCACGGCGCGATCATCGCCGATGTTGAGGGGCGGGAGTACATCGACTATCACGCGGCCTTTGGTCCGGTGATCCTCGGACACAACATGGAGGCGGTGAATCAGCGCGTCCGTGAGGCGATGCAGCGGCTCGATCTGATCGGCGTGGGGACGACGGATCTGGAGATCGCCCTGGCGCGCAAGATATGCGCGCATATCCCCTCGGCCGAGAAGGTGCTCTTCTGCAACAGTGGCTCGGAGGCGACTTATCAGGCGATTCGGCTCGCGCGCGCCGTCACCGGGCGCAGAAAGATCATCAAATTTCAAGGCTGCTATCACGGCTGGCACGATGCCGTCGCCTTGAACGTCATCAGCCCGGCCGAGCGACTCGGACGGCGCGATCCGCTCTCGGCCGGCAGTTTCCCTGAAGTCGTGGACGCCACCCTTGTGTGCCGATTCAACGACTTGGAGGACGTCGAGCGCACGATCCGAGACCATCGTGGGGAGATCGCAGCTCTCATCTTGGAGCCGATCCCTCATAACATCGGCTGTGTGCTGCCCAAGCCGGGCTTCCTCGAAGGGCTTCGCGAGCTGACGCGCCAGCATGGCATTCTGCTCATCTTCGACGAGGTCGTGACCGGATTCCGCCACCACCTCGGCGGGTATCAGAAAATCTGCGGGGTCATACCGGATCTGACGACGCTAGGCAAATCCATGGCCAACGGCTATCCCATCGCCGCCCTCTGCGGCCGCCGCGAGTTGATGGACCGCTTCAATACCCACCCCGAAGGGGACGTCTTCTTCGCGGGAACCTACAACGGCCATCCCCTCGGATGCGCCGCGGCGTTAGCGACCATCGAGATCTTGGAGACGCAGCCCGTGCATGAGCGGATCTTTCGCCTCGGGGAGCGCATGCGGAGCGGATTGCGAGAGATCGTCGAGCGACTAGGTATTCCCGCCACCGTCACCGGTTTCGGATCGATCTTCGTCCTCTATTTCCTGGAAGGGCCCATTGAGAGTTATGCCGATCTGCTGCGCAATGACGTCGAGCGCTTCCTCACCTATCGGCGGAAGCTCATCGAGCGGGGCATCTTCGAGTTGCCCCTCAACCTCAAACGCAATCATATCAGCTTCAGCCACACCGAGGAGCAGATCGAGCACACGCTACAAGTGGCCGAGGATGTCTTAAAAGAGATCGCTGCCTCCCGACCCTTCTCACGGAGAAGGGAGGCCCTGAGCACTTATCCCGACTGAGGAGGTGATGACCATGAAGGCAACCATGAGTGTAAGTACCATCGCGGGCATCCTCGTGATGCTCCTTCTGTCGCTCGTCGCGCCGGCGGTGAGGGCTCAAGCCACCGAGGGCGTCATCCTGGGAACCGTGCGCGATGCCACGGGAGCCGGCGTGCCGGAGGTCAGAGTGACCGTGATCAATCTCCAAACGGGCCTCTCTCGAACGGTGACGACTAATGAGCTCGGGGACTATGTCGTCCCCAATCTTCCCATCGGACGCTACAAAGTCGAGGCGGAGCGGGAGGGCTTCAAGAAAGCCACTGTGACCGATATTGTGCTTGCGATCACCGAGCGCGTGCGTGTGGACCTGACGCTGGAGGTCGGCTCGATCACGGAAGCTGTGACCGTCGTCGGTGAAGCCCCTTTGATTCGAACCGATTCGGCGGAGATCGGACAGGTGATCGATCAGCAGAGGATCGTGGATTTGCCTCTGAATGGTCGAAACTTTCTGCAGCTCGCGCAGCTCATCCCTGGAGTGACTCCTGGGCAGTCCAATGACCGGCGGGCCGTCATGAGCGGAGTGGCCATTAATGCCCTCGGTAGTCGCACCGAGGGGAACTACTACATGATTGACGGGATCTCCAACATGGAGACGTTCACCTCCAGCTTCAACATCGCTCCATCAGTTGATGCGATCCAGGAGTTCAAAGTCCAGACGAGCCAGTACTCGGCCGAATTCGGTTCGGCTTCCGGTGCGGTCGTCAACATCGCCACCAAATCGGGGACCAACGAGCTCCACGGGACGGTCTTCGCCTTCGTGCGCAATGACAACCTCGACGCCCGAAACTTCTTCGCGGCGCAGAAGCCGGAGTTCAAGCGCAGCCAATTCGGCTTCTCCGCCGGAGGCCCGATTCGGCGAAATCGGAGCTTCTTCTTCACCAATTACGACGGGACGCGAATCCGCGAAGGATTATCCCGACTCGGAATCGTCCCGACGGCCGACGAGCGCCGCGGCGATTTCTCGAAATCCGGGTACACGATCTACGATCCGCTCACGCTGAATCCGCAGACGCAAGAGCGTCAGCCTTTCCCCGGAAACATCATCCCCCCCGACCGGATCAACCCCATCAGCCGAAAGATCATGGACTTTTGGCCCCTTCCCAATCGCGAGGGGCGATTCAACTACCTCTTCGCGGGAACTGTGCGAGATGACATCGATCAAGCGATGGTGCGCCTGGACCATACCTTCTCCGATCGAGATGCGATCTTCGGCCGCTACATCCTCCAACAGCGCGATCGCCGGGATCCGGGGATGTTTCCGACAGGCGTGACGGGAACGTTCCAAGATGAGCGCGCGCAGAATTTCGTCTTCACCTGGAGCCATATCTTCGGGCCGACGGCGTCCAACGAGTTCCGCTTCGGCTATAACTACACGAACTTCAATACGCTCCACGAGTCCGTTGTGCGCGATTACGTGAAGGAGTTCGGCATCCCCATTCCGCCTCAGGCCGCGAACAACAAGGGATTCCCTCAGATCAGCGTCGCCGGCCTGACGAGCCTCCGTCCTGTCGGGGCCATTGGCGTTCCCGCTCCGTTCAATCGAAAGAACCACACGTTCCAGTTCCTCGACCATTTCACGCTCATTCGAGGGGGGCACACGCTGAAGTCGGGGCTGGACATCCGACGCGTTCGCCAAGCGAATTATCAAGGGTGGACGGGCGGTATCAGCCTGAGCTTCACGGGACAGTACACAGGACCGAAGGTGGGCAGCTCCGCCCTGACCGGATTTGCCGATTTCCTCCTCGGCTTCCCGGCCAGCGGCTTGGGCTTCATGAACAATGATTTCGTCTACCTGGAGACGACCCAACTCTTCCTCTTCCTCGCCGACGATTGGAAGGCGACCCAGAATCTCACTCTGAATCTCGGCCTGCGATACGAGCTGCAGTGGCCTTGGGCGGAGATCTATGGGCGTATGGCGAACATCGACTACAGCACGAAGGAGATGGTGTACCTGAGCAAGGCGATCCCTTACTTCCGCAACGTGCTGCGCCTGGAGCCGGAGCGCATCCCATTCCCCCATCGCTTCGTGGATCGCGGGACGCTCGACTACTTCGATAAGAATAACATCGCCCCGCGTATCGGATTCGCCTATCGCCCCTTCGGTTCGACGGATACCGTGCTCCGGGGAGGATACGGCATCTTCTACGATGTGACGACGGGCAACGCACCCAATGAGTTCGGGAACAATGCCCCTTTGAATTGGACGACAGCGACAGTCGTGGCCGACCTCGCGACGCCCAATTTTCGAATCCAAGATGGGATTCCGGGCGACCTGGAGACCTATTTGAAGCGGTTTCCCTTCTTTTCGACACACGACGAGAAGTTCGTCAAAGCCTACGTGCAGAAGTGGAGCCTGGGCATCCAACGGCGGCTGACCGCAACTGCCGCCTTCGACATCTCCTACGTGGGGCAGAAGGGGACGAACCTTCCGCGAATCTGGAAGCGGAACCGGGCGAAGCCAGGACCAGGTCCCGTTCAACCCCGACGCCCGATCCCTTGGGCCGGAGATGTGACGAACATAGAGGATAGCGCGAACTCGACCTACCATGCCCTTCAGGTCTCGTTCGAAGCGCAACGATGGCGCGGGCTCACGGTGCTCGCCGCTTACACCTATGGGAAGGCCATCACCGATAGCGACGGTGTGGGAGGACCCGGGGGAATGGGGGGAGCACTCTTCACGCCCCCCTATGACATCCAGCGACTCGATAAGTCCCTCGCTTCTTACGACTTCCGACAGCGGCTCTCGCTCAGCTTCCTTTACGAGCTTCCGTTCCCTGATCGAATTCGCGGCGTCACGCGAACGCTCTTCGGCGGGTGGCAGCTCAATGGGATCCTCGTCTTCCAGAGCGGATTCTGGGTCCCGGTTCGACTCGTGACGAACGTCTTGAACGACGGCGTGAATCATAATCGCCCCGATCGTCTCTGCGACGGGAATCTCCCCTCCTCTCAGCGGCGGATCGAGCGGTGGTTTGACATTGGCTGCTTCGCCGTCCCGGCGCTCTACACGTTCGGAAATGCCGGACGCAATATCATCGAGACGCCAGGGACGAAGCTCGCCGATATCGGGCTCTTCAAGAACTTCCACTTCGGGGAGCGCGCGCGCCTCCAATTCCGCGCCGAATTGTTCAACGCGTTTAATCACCCGAACTTCCTCCCGCCGGATACGCTCTTCCCGTCGCCGACGACGGGCATGATCTCCAGCGCCTTTCCTGGGAGACAAATCCAGTTCGGCGTGAAACTGCTCTTCTGATCTGTCACCGAGGGGGGGCGGGCTGTCCGCCCGCCCCTCCAGAGGAGGAGGGGGACATGGCGAAACTTCGGCGGCTCTTCGGCCTCTGGTTGGCTCTGCTTGCGCTCCCGAGCTTCCCCTCGATCGGCGGGCCCCGCGATCCCTCGCGCGCCGAGGATATCCTGGAGCTCGGGGATCAAAAGCTCTTGTCCCTGGATCCGAGCTTCCTCGAACGTGCGGAGAACGTGACGCTCACCTTCCTTCAACCGGCGAAAGTCGATCGAAATCCCGTGCTCGTGCCGACGGAGCCGTGGGAAGGGGAGCATATCACCTATGGGACAGTACTTTTTGATCCTGAGGAGCGCATCTTCAAAATGTGGTACCAAACGTTCTCGGATTCGGCGTACGCAGCCGGAGATTACAGGCGGACGAGTTACATCTGCTACGCGCAATCTCGCGATGGCCTAATGTGGGAGAAGCCCAAGCTCGGGCTCATTGAGTTCCAGGGGTCCAAGGAGAACAATATCGTGCTCGAAGGCTATGGCCATTACATCCTGGACGGATGCGCTGTGATCCGGGACCCGGCCGATCCCGACCCCCGACGCCGATATAAGCTCGTCTTTTACGACACGGTCGCTCCAGGAAAAGAAGGGATCTGCGCCGCCTTCTCCCCCGATGGGATTCACTGGGAGAAGTACGAACGGAATCCCCTCTTCGAGGGGCACTACACGGTCTACGCTTTCCGGGATGAGTCTCGCGGAAAGTATGTCGTGCTTCACAAAACGTATCTCCTCCCGCGCGGCGTGGCGAGCACCCCCACGGTCCGAATGGGCATGGGCGTGCGCGTCGTTGTGCTGCGGGAAAGTCCGGACTTCTTCACGTGGTCTCCGCCGATCATCGTGCTCCGCCCGGATGAGGGAGATCCGCCGGATGTGGATTTCTACGGAATGGCCGCTTTTCCTTATGAGGGGGTGTTCATTGGCCTGCTCAATATCTTTCACAATAACGACCGGGTCATGGAGATCGAGCTCGTCTGGAGCCGCGATCACATCTTTTGGTATCGGACAAGGCGGACATTTTTACCGACCGGCCCACGCGGAGCCTTCGATAGTTACATGGTTGTGGCCCGACCCCCACTCGTTATCGGCGATCAGATTTGGATCTACTACTCCGCTCGGAACGCCCCGCATTATTTGCCCGAACGAAAGGCCGAGCAGCGGGGGAGCGTCGGGCTTGCGAGACTCCGACTCGATGGGTTCGCCGCCTTGAAGGCGGGACCGACCGAGGGGATGCTCCTGACAAAGCCCCTCCGCCTCCAGGGGGATCGGTTGCTCCTGAATGCGCGAACCGATCCCCAGGGATATATCATCGTGGAAGTCCTCGATCGCGCCGGTCGCCCAATGGAAGGATTTGCTCGGTCCGAAGCCATCCCCTTCCGGGGGGATGCGGTGAGGCACGAGGTGCAATGGTCAACGGGACGAACACTTCGTGACCTCCGCGGGCACGTCGTTCGACTCCGCTTGCGGTTGAAACACGCGGAATTGTATGCTCTCGCGATCCGTTCAGACTGAGGCTGAGAGGCTCTCGCACATGCGGCGGAGATACGATACGCAGAGCACGTCGCTGCGGGTGAGGGACGCATGAGGAGTTTCTCCCCCCTCGACTACGGCATATTGATCGCCTATCTGCTCGGATGTGTGGGGCTGGGGAGCACCTTCGCCCGGCGGCAGAAGGATACGCGCGATTTCTTGCTGGCCGGGCGGGGGATGTCCTGGCTTCCCATCGCCCTCTCCATTGTTGCCGCCGATCTGAGCGCCATCAGCTTCATGGGCATCCCCGCCTATGTCTTCGCCCATGACCTCAGGCTCCTACCCGGACTCGTGACGCTTCCTCTGGTCGTGCCCTTCATCATCCGCCTCTTTGTGAAGACATACTATCAGCTCGAACTCTTCACCGCCTATGAGTTCTTGGAACGCCGATTCTCCTATGGACTGCGGGCGGCAGCCAGCTTGCTCTTCATCCTACTCCGGCTCTGCTGGCTGGCGGCCGCCCTCTACGCGACGGCCATCGCCGTCTCGCAAATCACGGGACTTCGCCTCTCGGTGGCCATCCTCATCCTCGGGGGCACCACCTGCGCGTATACGGCGGCCGGTGGCATGCGCGCCGTCATCTGGACCGATGTCGCTCAGTTCACCGTCTTCACGACGGCCATCTTCGCCATGTTTGGGGCGATCTTGAAAGCCTTTCATGGAGATCTTCGAGCGATCTGGGACCTGGCCGAAGCCGGAGGGCGGACGACCCTTCTCGATCTCTCCCTCTCCTTTCATAACATCACGCTCTGGGGGGTCCTCATCGGTTACTTCTTCATCAACCTGGCCTCGTACGGGGTTGATCAGGTCATTCTCCAGCAATACCTCACGGCGAAGGACATCCAGCACAGCCGGCGTTCGCTCTGGGCCAATGCCCTGGTCGGTGGAACCATCATGATCCCCCTCTTCTTCCTCGGCCTCGGTTTCTTCGCCTTCTATGCGAAGCAAGGCCTTGCGATCGAACCGGATGGCGTCATCCCTCACTTCGCGCTCGCGTATCTTCCTGCAGGGCTCTCGGGATTGGTGATCGCCGCGATCTTCGCCGCCACCATGTCCAGCGTCAGCGCCGGCATCACCGCGATCACGACGGCGACGCTGGTGGACTTCTATCAACGGGCCATTCGACCCCGAGCGTCAATGTCCCATTATGTGAAGGCGGCGCGCCTCGTCGCTCTCCTCTGGGGAGCCGCCGCCACGCTTCTTGCTCTCTTCGTCGGACGCTTGGGCACGATTGTCGAGATCTCACTCAAGACCAACAGCTTCTTCACCGGCGTTCTGCTGGGGATCTTCCTCCTCGGCCTGCGTGTCCCTCGTGCCACGGCGCGCGGGGCGATCCTCGGGGCCATCATCGGAATGGCGGCGGTCAGCTTCGTCGGAGGATATACGACCATATCTTTTCTCTGGTACAGCCCGATCGGATGCCTCACGACCATGCTCGTCGGATGGGGGATGAGTGTGGTGGAGTCAACAGGAGCGCGCGCACTCTTCTCAACACCGGCGACAGTTCCGGCCTCGGGAGAGAGAGGCGAACCCGTGGCCCATTCGCATCCTCGGGAGTGAAGGAGGAGCTTATGCGGTTTCTCGTCATCGGATGCGGCTCAATGGGAAAACGACGAATCCGGAACCTCCTCCACTTGGGGGAGACTGATCTTCTCGCCTTCGATCCGAGAGAAGATCGCCGACAAGAAGTCATGGCGCGATATGGAGTACCCACTTTCTCGACCTTTGAGGAAGCGCTCGCCCACGAGCCGGAGGCGCTGGTGATCTCGACCCCCCCGGCTCTGCACGCCCCTTATGTCGAGTGGGCGATTTGCCACAATGTCCATTTC
>BEHK01000050.1 GCA_002898775.1 bacterium HR08
CCGGATCGGCCATCTTCCATGCGCCCGACCCTGCCCAAGTCGTCGCGGAGATGGTAGAATTAGCTCGACGTTTCGAGAGGCGAACGACATGTTGAGGGGTATCATGATGGGCAAACGGCAGATCGTGATCGCGGCGTTCGCTTTCGTCGCCCTGCTGGTGGGCGGATGTGGTCGAGGGAAGAAGGTCGTCCTGGAGGAAGCGCGTCCCGGGCGCGATAAGGAGCTGTTTGAGCAGGGGCTGACGGAGCTGAGCAAGAATAAGTTCATCGTCGGGCGTCTGCTTCTGCAGACGCTCATCACGACGTATCCGGACAGTCCGTATCTGCCGATCGCCAAACTCGCCATCGCCGATTCGTTCTATCTGGAGGGGACATCGGAGGCGCTCGCGCAGGCCGAGGTCGAATACACGGATTTCGCCAATTTCTTCCCCACGCACCCGCTGGCCGATGATGCGCTCTTGCAGGTGGCGCTGGCGAAGATGCGGCGCCTTCAACCCCCGGATCGCGATCAGAAGCCGACGCGCGAGGCCGAGCGGCGGTTGTTGGCCGTCCTGCAACGGTATCCGAACACGGATCGCAAGGATGAGGTGCAGCAGTGGTTGAAGGTCGTTCGGGAGATCCTCGCCGAGCATGAGATGTATGTGGCCCGCCATTACATGATCCGCGAGCGTCCGCGTGGCGCGAAGCGTCGGCTGATGACGATCGTCGAGCGCTATCCCACGTACTCCAAGTTCGATGAGGCGCTCTATCGGCTCGGCACCGTCCTCTTCAAGGAAGAGGAGCCGGAGGAAGCGGCCAAATACTTCGCGTGGCTTGTGCGCGAGTTCCCCAACAGCGAATATCGGCGTCAGGCTGCCGAGATGCTGGAGCGCATCGGCAAACCCGTGCCCGAAGTTGATCCGGCTGAGATCGCCCGCACGGATGGATCGGTGAACAGGGGCTTCCTGAGCGCGATGTGGGGGAAGATGAAGACTGTCTTGGGGATCGTGGACCTGGATATCCCCAAAGAAGGCGTGCTCCTGAAGCGCGGGGAGACGGCTGAGGAGTTGATTGCGTCGGCGACGGCGCTGCTGCCGACGCAAACCGTGGTCACGCCGCAGGCCACGACGGTGGTCGTCGGGCCGACGGCTCCGGCGGGTGCCGGTGGCACGGCCCAAGGGCGGCAGGAGTTGCGCATCGGCGTGACGTCGTCGGAGGCTTCGGCATCCGGTGCAGGGAAACCGTCCGACGCGAAAGAGAAGAAGGAGGACAAGAAGAAGCCGGAGAAGAAGTGAGATGGGGGTCGGTCTGGACCGCGGCCGCCACAACGGTTCGAGATCGCTCGCGCGGGCAAGCTGAGCGGCTCGCCCGTGCGATCGGTTCTCTCACAGGGGATCAGCCGATGAAGTCGCGCGCGATCCCCGATTTTTTTGAGGGGGGATAGTGATGGGGGAGCTGCCCAAGGTCTATGATCCACATGAAGTCGAACGGCGATGGTCTCGGATTTGGGAGGAGCGTGGATATTTCCGGCCGGAAGCTCGGCCCGAGGGACCTCCGTTCGCCATCGTGCTGCCGCCGCCGAACGTGACCGGGCATTTGCACATCGGGCATGCGCTCAACCATACGTTGCAAGATGT
This sequence comes from bacterium HR08, assembly GCA_002898775.1. Lineage (GTDB taxonomy): Bacteria > Acidobacteriota > Blastocatellia > HR10 > HR10 > HR10. The sequence continues at coordinate 1,616 of BEHK01000050.1, forward strand.
GGTCGTGCGCTGGCGGCGCATGCAAGGGTATCGAGTCCTGTGGGTGCCGGGGACGGATCATGCAGGGATCGCCACGCAGGTCGTGGTCGAGCGGGAGTTGGCCAAAGAGGGGGTGACGCGCCAGCAGCTCGGGCGCGAGGCGTTCGAGCGCCGCGTCTGGCAGTGGCGCGAGCGGAGCGGGCGGACGATCCTGCAGCAGATGCGGCGTGAGGGGGTCTCGGTGGATTGGACGCGCGAGGCCTTCACGCTCGACGAGCTGCGCTCGCGCGCTGTGCGGGAGGCATTCGTCCGGCTCTATGAGGAGGGACTCCTCTATCGAGGGGAGTACATCATCAACTGGTGTCCGCGCTGTCAGACGGCGCTCTCGGATTTGGAAGCGCCCAAGCGCGAGGTGCGCGGGCATCTCTACTACATCGCCTATGCGCTCGCCGCGGGGACGGAGGAACGGGCTCTGGTGATCGCGACGACGCGTCCGGAGACGATGTTCGGCGATACGGCTGTGGCTGTGCATCCGGAGGATGAGCGGTATCGCCATCTGATCGGCCGGACGGCGATCGTCCCCTTCGTGCATCGGGAGGTGCCGATCATCGCCGATGCGCGCGTGGAGCGAGAGTTCGGGACCGGCGTGGTCAAGATCACGCCCGCCCATGATCCCGTGGATTTCGAGATCGGGCGAACGCATGGGCTGCCGCGCCTCATTGCCCTCGATCCGCAAGGGCGCATGACGGAGGCGGCCGGGCCGTTCGCCGGCTTGGACCGGTTCGAGGCGCGACGGCGCGTGGTGGAGGCATTGGAACGGGCGGGGCAATTGGTGCGCGTCGAGGAGCACACGCATGCCGTCGGCCATTGTCAGCGGTGCGAGACGGTCATTGAGCCGCTCGTCTCCACGCAATGGTTCCTCCATGTCAAACCGCTCGCCGAAGAGGCCATCCGCGCCGTCCGGGAGGGGCGCACGCGCATCGTGCCGGAGAATTGGACCAAGGTCTACTTCGAGTGGCTGGAGAATATTCGCGATTGGTGCGTGAGTCGGCAACTGTGGTGGGGGCATCGCATCCCCGCGTGGTATTGCCCGCAGGGGCATATCACCGTGGCCCGAGAGACGCCGGCAGCGTGCGCCACTTGTGGTCGCGCGGACCTTCGGCAAGACGAGGACGTGCTCGATACGTGGTTCAGCTCGGCGCTCTGGCCCTTCTCGACGCTCGGATGGCCCGAGGACACCGAGGACCTGCGCACCTTCTATCCGACATCGTTGCTGGTCACCGGGTTCGACATCCTCTTCTTCTGGGTCGCGCGCATGATGATGCTGGGGCTGAAATTCATGGCGGATCATCCCTCGCGCGCGCGTGCGCTCGATCCCGATGCCGTTCCCTTCCGCGTCGTGCTCATTCACGGGCTCGTGCGCGATCCCTATGGACAGAAGATGTCCAAGACGCGCGGCAATGTCATTGATCCGCTTCAGATCTTCGAACAATACGGGACCGATGCCGCGCGCTTCACGTTGCTGGCCTCGGCGGCGCCCGGCAACGACATCTCGCTCCAGTATTCGAAGCTGGAGACGTACCGGAACTTCTGCAACAAGATCTGGAACGCCGCGCGCTTCATCCTGATGAACACGGACGAGGCGGACCTCGTGTCGGAGTCCGAGAGGACAGCGGCGCCGCTCTCGCTCGCCGATCGGTGGATGTACAGCGTCCTGCATCGGACGATCGCCGAGGTCACGCGCGATCTGGAGGAGTTCCGGTTCCACGAGGCTGCGCATCGGCTCTACCACTTCTTCTGGCACGATTTCTGCGATTGGTATCTGGAATTGAGCAAGGGCGCGGCGACGGCACCCGAGGATTCTCCCGCGCGACGGGCGGCGCGCCGGCGTCTCCGCGACGTGCTGGAGACATCGCTGCGCTTGCTCCATCCCTTCATGCCCTTCATCACCGAAGAGCTGTGGCAGCGGCTGCCGCATGAGGGGGAGACGATCTGCCTGGCGTCCTATCCGACGGCCGATCCCGCGCGCCTTGATCCGGTGGCCGAACGGCAGATGGGGACGATCATCGAGGTCATCACCCGCGTGCGAAACATCCGCGCGGTGATGAACATTGATCCGGCTGAGCGCGTGCGGCTGCTCGTGCGCCCAGTGACCGGGCCGGCGCGAGCTCTGCTTGAGGAGAACGAGGAGGCGATTCGCCGATTGGCGCGCGTGGAGCGGATCGAGATCGTCCCGACGCTCGATGGCTATCGGCGGGTCGCGCGCGACGTCGTCGGCGAGCTGGAGCTGGCGGTGCCGTTGGAGGGCGTGATTGACGTCGAGCGGGAACGGGAGCGACTCCGCCGGACGGTCGAGAAATTGGAGAAGGAGCTGGAACACCTGGAGCGTCGTCTGGCCAATGCGGACTTCTTGGAGCGAGCGCCGGAGGAGGTCGTGCGGGAGACGCGCCAGCGGCACACGGAGGTGAACGAGCGTCGGCAGCGCTTGCTGACCATCCTCCAAGGGCTGTAGGACCCCAGCGCTTTTCCAGTGCGAGGAGGACGCGATGCGACTCAATCCATCCGATCTCTTCAAGCTGGCGGGGGATTTCCTGGCCGAGGACGTCGGTCGAGGCGATATCACGACCGAAGCCGTCGTCCTGCCCGGCGTGCGAGCGCGCGGCCGATTCATCGCCAAGCAGGACCTGGTCGTCGCTGGATTGGAGGTCGCCGATGCGGTCTTCGCCGTGCTCGACTCCTCGGTGGAGATCGAGGCGTTCGTGACCGACGGGGATCGCGTGCGCGCCGGCGAAGTCTTCGCGCGCGTGGATGGACCGGCCGAAGTGCTGCTCACGGCCGAACGCACGGCGCTCAATCTCTTGCAGCATCTCTCGGGCATCGCGACGTTGACGCGCGCTTTCGTCGAGGCCATCGCCGGAACCCGAGCCCAGATCGTGGATACGCGGAAGACGCTTCCCGGCCTGCGCATGCTCCAGAAATACGCCGTGCTCGTCGGCGGCGGGCGCAATCATCGGTTCGGACTCGATGACGGCATCCTGATCAAGGACAACCACATCGCGCTGGCCGGAAGCGTGCGCACGGCCATCGAGCGCGCGCGCAAGCACGCTGGGCACATGCACAAGATCGAGGTCGAGATCTCCACCATGGACGATCTGCGGGAGGCTCTCGAAGCCCGGGCCGATATCATCCTGCTCGATAATATGTCGCCGGAGATGGTGCGCGAGGCCGTGCGCCTCATCCGCGAACAGGCGCCGGAAGTGCTCGTGGAGGCCTCCGGGGGGATCACGCTCGAGAACGTGCGGGCCTACGCCGAAGCGGGTGTGGATTTCATCTCCATCGGGGCGTTGACCCATTCGGCGCCCGCCGCCGACATCAGTCTGAAGCTGACGACCCTCTAGCCATCCCGGTTGATCCCACGGTGCTCTCGCCGGGCGAGGGAGGTCCGACGTCTGCGGGATTTCGCCGTAACCGGAAAGCCTCCTCCGAGCGTTTTACAGGGCGTAGTCTTGCAGGAGGAAGGGATGCAGCGCGCCATCGGGGCGATCAGCTTGACCTTAGTCCTCGGGCTCGCAGGAGCCGGACGTTCGGCGCAAACCCGGCCCTCATCGGCGAGGCCCCAGCGGGACGGCGCTCCAATTCTCCCCATCACGGCCGCGAAGCTTTTGGAGCGCGTGCGCGATGGAAAGGCTCGCGTGACGATCGTCAATCTCTGGGCGACGTTTTGCCAGCCGTGCGTCGAGGAATTCCCGGACCTGGTCCGTCTGGAGAAAACGTATCGGGATAGGGGCGTGCGCGTCTTCTTCGTCTCGGTGGACTTCGATTCGGAGCTTCCAGCTGTGCGCCGATTCCTGCGCCAGCAGGGCGTAGATTTCCCGACGTTCCTCAAGGCTGAGGATGACGACACCGCCTTCATCAATACGCTCCATCCGGAGTGGTCCGGCGCTCTCCCGGCCACATTCGTCTACGACGCCCAAGGCCGATTGCGCCATTTTCACGAGGGCAAAGGAGATTTCGCCCTATTCGAGCGATTGATCCAAGACGTGTTGAAGAATCCCATGTGAGGAGGTCAGTCTATGAAGCGATTCGTTTCCGTTGGGATCACAATAATGGCCGTGGCCGTGATCGCCTTCGCTCAAAACACGCCGAAGCTCAAGCCCGGAGACGCGATCCCGTCTTCGGTCCTGAACGTCAAGATGCTCAACGTCAACGGGGAGAGGCTCTCCATCGCCGATGTCAAAGGCCCCAAGGGCACGCTCGTGATCTTCTCCTGCAACTCCTGCCCGTGGGTCAAGGCGTGGGAGACGCGCCTCGCGGAGGTGGGCAATTGGGCCCAGAAGCAGGGCATCGGGGTGATCATGATCAACTCGAATGATCCCACGAAGAATCCTGAGGATAGCTACGAGGTGATGCAGCAACGGGCCAAGGAGCGGGGTTTCGCCTTCCCCTACGTCGTGGATGCGACCAGCGATGTGGCGCGCGCCTTCGGAGCCACGCACACGCCCGAATTCTTCCTTTTCGATGCGACGGGGAAGCTCGTCTACACCGGCGCGCTGGATGATAATGCCCGTAATCCGGAGGCCGTGCGAGAGCGCTATGTCAAGAATGCCATCGAGGCGCTCCTGGCGGGTCGGCCCATTCCGGTCGCACAGACCAAGAGCATCGGCTGCACGATCAAATTCCGCGAGCGCACCTGAAGAACTCGCGAAGCGGGATCACGAAGAGGGCGGCGGCTCTTCGGAAGTGGCCTCGTTCGCCCTCGTGAGGCGAGAGGCGCCAAGCTCATCCATCAATGTCCCCTCCCAAAAGGGGACGCCGACGAAATAGGCGGCGCGGCCGATGACGTGAGCCGCAATCGGCGCCGTCAGGAGGATGAAGGCGAGGGTGGCCAGCGCGCGAGCCGAGAGGCCGAGATCGCCATAGTAGAGGGCGGCAGCGACGAGGATCAGGCCGGCCCCGAGTGATCCCGCTTTCGACGTCGCGTGCATGCGCGTGAAAAGGTCGGGCATGCGGATGAGGCCCACGGCCGCGATGAGCATGAAAGCCGTTCCGCCGAGCAACAGTCCGGCCACGACGAATGCGCTCATGGCGTCCCTCGTTTCCGCACGTATTGCGCGAAGGCGACGGTGCTCAAGAAGGAGATGAGTGCCAGAAGAGTGGCGATGTCCAGGAAGACGGGGTTTCGCACCGCCAGAGCGTAGACGGCGCTTATCCCCACGCCGAGCATGGCCATGAAATCCAGCGCGATGACGCGATCCGGCAGTGTCGGTCCTCTCAGCAAGCGGATGAAGGCCAGAAGAAGAGCCAGCACAAGCATGCTCAGAGCGAACCAAGACGCGCTCTGCATCATCGCAGCACCTCCAGAATTCGCCGTTCAAATCCCTCCTTCACCCGACGGCGCACGGCATCCGCATCGTCCATGTACATGACGTGAATATAGAGCGTGCGCCGGTCTGGGGAGACCTCCAGACTGAGGGTTCCCGGCGTCAGGGTGATCAGATTCGCCAAGAGCGTGATCTCCACATCCGTGCGGAGATCCAGAGGGATCCCCACGATCCCCGGGCGCATGTGGTGCGTCGGCGTGAGCACATCGTAGGCCACACGCAGGCTGGAGAGGATCAGCTCCCACAGGAAGAAGAGGATGAGACCGAGCACATGCGGGACCTTGCGAAAATACGGCGAGGGGCCTCCGATGGCCCGATGCGTGAAGAGCAACACGCCGTAGCCGAGCAAGAATCCGGCCAGGAGGTTCCCCGGCGTGAAGCGTCCCGTCAGCACGATCCAGGCGATGGCCAACAGGAGATTCCACACGAGGAAGGTCATGGGTGCCCCCTCTGCAGCATGGTGGAGATGTAGAGATCGGGATGCCGCAGTTGCTCGGCGGCAGCCTCGGCGAACGCGAGCACAAAGTCCGCGCCCAGGCCGATCATCGCCGTCAAGACCGCGAGTCCGGCGCTCGACCAAAGGCCCAATCGCGACCTCATCGCCGCGCGTTCGGCCATAGGTGGAACGCGCGAAGCGACAGAGCCCTCGGTGAGGGGGTCGCTCTCCTTGGGCTTCCAAAAAACCTCCGCCCAGATCTTCATCATAGAGAGCAAGGTCAGCAAGCTCACGCCGAGGGCGATGGCGACGATGCTCCACTGCTCCGCGTGCAGGCCAGCGCGTACCAGAAGCAGCTTCGCGAAGAACCCGGAGAGCGGCGGCACCCCCGACAGCGAGAGCGCCGGGATCAGAAAGAGCACCGCCAAGCCCGGATGCGTTCGATAAAGGCCGCCGAGCCGACCCAGATCGAAACTGCCTTGTACGGCGTGAACGAGGCCGCTGACGAGGAAGAGGTTGGTTATGACGATGATGTGGTGGATGATATAGAAGATCGAGCCTGCGAGCCCGGCCGTCGTGAAGAGTCCAAGCCCCAAGATCATATACCCGATGTGGCTGACGATGTTGAACGAGAGGATGCGTCGGAACTCGCTCTGGACCACGGCCCCGAGGACGCCCGTGAGCATCGTGAGAGCAGAGAGCGCGAGGACCACAGTGGGGATCGTGCGCTCCTGCTCAATGAAGATCAGCGTGAAGACGCGAAGGAGCGCATAGACGCCCACCTTCGTGAGCAGCCCAGCGAAAACGGCCGAGACGGCGACCGGAGGGGTATGGTAGGAGGCCGGAAGCCAGAAGAAGAGGGGGAAGATGGCCGCTTTGATCCCGAAGGCCGTCAGCAGCAGAAAGGCGATGGACGTTGTGATTCCCGACGACGCGAGGGGGCGAATCTTCAGGGCGACATCGGCCATGTTCAATGTCCCCACGGTCCCATAGAGCAACCCCACGGCCGTCAAGAAGAGGGTCGAGGCCATCAGGTTGAGCGTGACGTACTTGATCGCTCCCTCCAATTGGGCGCGCTCTCCGCCAAGAGCCAGAAGGACGAAGGACGCCATGAGCATGACCTCGAACCAGACGTAGAGATTGAAGAGGTCGCCCGTCAGAAAAGCGCCGCACACACCCATGAGGAGAATGTGAAGGAGGGGATAATAGCCGAAGGCCTCGCGAGCCGGGTCCACGTGTGCGAGCGAATAGAGGGCGACGGCAAAGCCGATCACCGCAGCCAGCGCGACCATGATCGCGCTCAGCAGGTCTGCAATCAGAGTGATCCCGAAGGGCGGAGGCCAATTCCCGACCCACGTCGCCTGAGGTCCCTGTTGCCACACGCTCTTCAGAAGCTCGAAGGAGGTTATGAGTAAGGCAGCCGCTCCCGCAACGCCCAGTCCGCGCTGCACCGCTCGCCATCGCCAGGCGAAGAGTCCGAGGACCGCCGTCGTCAACGGGATCGCGATGGGAAAGAGGAGGCGCATGGAGAGACCCTCCGGCCGTCACATGTCCGTCGTCTTCAGGTCATCGAGGTCATCTGTCCCGACCTTTTGATATGCGCGGTGAATGAGTACAAGCGCGAAAGCGAGCACACCGAAGCTGATGACGATGGCCGTCAGAATGAGCGCCTGCGGGAGGGGATCCGCAAAGGGAGAGGGGACGCTCGACTCGCCTTCGGGGACGATCGGAGGCCGACCGCGAACCAGGCGACCGATGGTGAAGATCAGCAGATTGCTGCCGTTGGAGAGCAGTCCCAGGCCGATGATGAGCTTCACGACGCTACGCCGCAGCAGCATGTAGAGGCCCGTCGCGTACAGGCTTCCAATGACGATGGCCAGCAGCAGTTCCATCCTCATTCCTCCGCGAGCGTCAGGACGATCCAGAGGGTGACACCGATGACGACCAGGAACACGCCGACATCGAAAAGCAGCGGCGTCCCCAGCTCCAAACGGCCTACCTTCATCCAGCGCCCGGTGAGAAAGGGAGCTCCCGTGAGCGGCCCCACCAGAGCACTGGCCAGGGCCGTCGCGAGTCCAGCAGCGACCAGTCCTCGTGGAGAGAGGCGCAGCAACTGCTGCGCCGCCGTCGCTCCATACGCTAAGGCGTAGAGCGCCACAGCGGCTGCCGCGACGAGTCCACCGATGAATCCTCCTCCGGGCGCGTGGTGGCCCCGCAGCAGCAGGAAGATCGAGAACAGCAACAGCAGCGGCAGCAGCGCGCGCACGGCCACGCCGAGGATCACCGAAGCCCGTTCCCACTCCAAAGCGGGGAGGGGCGCATTCCTCAGATGCACCTCGGAAGAATGCTCGAGACGACGCCTCTTCATCATCACTCCTCCACGCGCAAGCGCATCAGCGCGTAGACGCCCAGGCCGGCGAGGGCCAGGACGGTGATCTCCCCGAGCGTATCCAGAGCGCGGAAGTCTACGAGGATCACATTCACAACGTTTCGCCCGTGCGCCTCGGGAACGCTCTTGTGGACGAAATACTCGGAGATCGCGTCCGGCGGCGACATCCCGAGGATAGAGAGGACAAGACCGCTCACCATACCGCCCGCGAGAAGGCTCACCACCACATCGCGCGCTCGCGCCCATCGGCCCGAGAGCGTCGTGAAGCGCGGCAGATGGTAGAAGATGAGGACGAAGAGGATGACCGTGAGGGATTCGACCATGAACTGCGTGAGGGCCAGATCCGGGGCGCCGAAGATCATGTAGAGCAAGGCGATCGCATAACCAACGACACCGAGCGTGGCGATCGCCGCCAGCCGCGAGGTGAAGCGGACGGCGGCTAACGCAGCCAAGGGGATGATGAGGGCCAGGCCGATATCCAGCACATGTTCTGGCGCGGGCCGCCGAAGCGCTACTCCATCCGCGCGCGTGACGAGCGGGTATCCGACGATGCTCACCGTCCATGCGATGATCGTCAGCAGATAATAGCGAAGATGACCGCTCTGCAACACCCGCGTTTGAAGGCGGGCGAGGACGTAAATCCCGTTCAGGAGGGAAGCGTATGCCGCCGATGGGGCGAATCGCGCCAGAACGCTCGGCAGCGCGGGAGCACGCACGATCCCTCGGCCGGCGTACATCCCTATTCCCCCGACGATGGTGAGCACGCTCAAGAGAAGCACGGGATTCAGGCCAGGCCATAGCGCCAGATGGGTGTGGACGGATTCTCCAAGAACCGCCGTGATGGCCGGATTCAGCAACATCCGCTCGAGGCTTGCGGGCCATAGCCCGCTGATAGTCCCGCCGAGGCTGAGCAGCGAGGGCCCAAGCCAGAGCGGCCATGGGGCTTCATGTCGAGGCTGCAGCTCGATGGGCCCTCGTCCGAAGAAGGGACGCACGCCCATAAGACCGGCGACGGCGACAAGTGCCATGCCCGCGAGCACGGCATTCGCTAAAAGGAGGAGCGGCCAGCGTGGGGCCGTCCGCAGAGCTTCATAGAACAGTTCCTTGCTGAGGAACCCGAGAGAAGGCGGGAGACCAGCCAGCGAGGCGGCCGCCAACACGGCGGCCGCCGTCGTGATGGGCATCGTCCGTCGCAATCCGGCCAGGCGTTCCGGCTCGCGCGCGCCCATCTCATGATCCCAGATCCCCGCGATCAGAAACAATGCGGCTTTGTACAAAGCGTGGGCCAGCAGAAACACCATCGCGGCCATCACCGCCGTCGGTGTCCCCACGCCCAGCAGCAGCGTGAGCACACCGAGGGCGCTCACGGTCGAGTACGCCAACAAGCGTTTGGCCTCTCGCTGACGCACGGCGAGCAGGGCCCCGAGGCTGAGCGTCACCGCGCCAACGGGAACAATCGTCGCATTCCAGAGCTCTGTCCCTCCGAATATCGGCTGCAGGCGCGCCAGCAGATAGACGCCCGCTTTCACCATCGTCGCCGAATGAAGGTAGGCGCTCACGGGCGTCGGCGCCTCCATCGCATTGGGAAGCCAGAAGTGGAAGGGGAACTGGGCCGATTTCGTGAAAGCTCCCAGCAGGATGAGCGCGAGCGCCCATTCGGCATGCGGATGAACGATCAACTGCTCCCTCTGATGGCGCCACTGGGAGAGCTCGATCCCCCCTCCGATCTGTCCGAGCAGGAGCCATCCGGCCAGGAGCGCCAGTCCGCCTGCGCCCGTCACCAGAAGCGCTTGAAGCGCTGCCGAGCGTGCGCGCTCGCGCTCGTGCTCGAATCCGATGAGCAAGTAGGAGCTGAGGCTCGTCAGCTCCCAGAAGACGAAGAGCGCGATCGCGTTGTCCGCCAGGACGAGACCGAGCATCGAGGCCATGAAGCCGAGTAGCGACAGGAAGAATCGGCCTCGATGTGGATGCCCTTCCAGATAGCACGCCGCATAGAGGAAGATGAACACCCCGATCCCACTGATGAGGAGGGCGAACAGGACGCTCAATCCGTCCAGATGGAACGAGAGGTGAACATCCAGACGGGGAATCCACGGGAGCCTTCGGGTGAACGCTTCTCCGCGAGCGAGGGCCGGCACAAAGCGGAGGAAGAACAGCAGGAGACCGAGCGGCACCAGCGCCCACATCCATCCCCATCGCTTTCCCAATCGGCGATCCAGCCATGGAGCAAGGGGAGCCAGGAGGAATCCGGAGAGAACCGCCAGCAGGACATCCATCGCTTCAACTCACGCCAGCACGGGGCGTGGCCAGAGTCTCCTCATCGAAATAGAGCTCCGTCTCCGAGAGGGCACAGTCTCCGAGGATCGTGGGCTGCGGCAGTGCGATCGCCTCGATGCGGAAGAACGACGAACGGTACCAATCGCGGTCGGGCAGGTGCCCTTCGATATGAAAGAGCGACATCATGGCATAGCTCGCGTAGAATCGCTCCCACCGATTCTCGCGCTCGGGGTAGAGGCTGAAATCGCGCAGGACGTCCGTGATGACGAAGTTCATTCGGAGCACGAGCTGCTGAAGGCGGTGCCATTTCGAGAGCGAGGCCTCGAGCGTCGTCAATCCGAAGTAGCCGGCTGCGTAACGACCGCGCAGACTGGCGGCCGCCCGCGAGAGGAACAACTCGAATCCCGGCACGGTCTCCACCGGATCGGTGACGAAGACATCGAAGCGCTTGGTGAGATCCGGCGGAAGTGGGCGTCGGATATCGAGGGGGCGGAACTCGATGGCGAATCCCTGCTCGCGATTCGCGCGTTCGATGAACGCGCCCAGGCGCTCATCCACGTCAATGACCACGATGCGACGGGGCAGCCCGGTCACCGCCAAGGCGATGCTGACCAAGTCGTCGTCGCCGATGAGCACGATCTCGCGATCGGCCACGTCACCCATTCGATGCATGAAGGCGACGCGCGCCACGGCATCTTCCGGACGCATGAAGCCCTGATCATATTCGGCCACCGGCAGCGGGCGCTCCTCGGTCAATTCGCGAAAGCGGCGCCACCACGCTTCGGGGAGATGAATGCCCTTGCCCTCACAGGCGGGGCAGGCCCCGCCCGCGTCTGCTGCTCCGGTCAGACCTCGACTGGCCTCGCGCCCCCGTTCGGTCAGGCGAATCTCCGCCCACCGATCGCCTGACCGTTCGATCCACCCCTCAGCGTGAAGACGTTCAAGAGTCTCCCGCAGTTCGCGAATCGAATAGGGCCAGCGGCTCAGGATGTCCCACAAGCTCCGCTGACCGTCTCGTAGGATGGTGAGGAGAATACTCCCAGGCTTTTCCATGACACGCCCCGATCAATGATCTTTCGATCCACCTCCACCGGAGCCAACTCCTTGCAGATCGCCTCGAACGCGCGCAGAGCCTGCTCTTCGGAACTGCAGCTGAAGATGTCGAGCGCGATGTAAGCCTCCTCGGGCCACGTGTGGACGCTCACATGCGACTCCGCCAGAAGGACGAAGCCGGTGACCCCGAAGGGGTGAAACTGATGGAAGGAACTGGCGAGGATCTTGAAATCGTGATCGCGGAGGATCTTCAGTAGGAGTGGCTCCAGGTGTTCGACGCGGCTGAGGGTTTGGCGATTGACACCATACAGCTCACCGAGGATGTGAATGCCGATGGCCATGTTCCTTCACCCTCCTCGAAATCGGAATCGTGATCACCTCCTTCGTTCAACCAACGAGAGGCGAACCCGAAACATTCAGGTTCCCCTCCCTGCCGGCCGCATGATTTCGGCAAGACTGTTCAATATAGCCACCACGGGCAAGAAAATCAAGGGCTTTTTGCGGCGAGCAACTTTTTGTGATATGCTAAGGCAAGATGCCATTCAGAGGAGGCGCGCGTCCGATGATCCGCTGTCGCCAGTGCGGAACGGAGAATCTGGAGGACTCGATGTATTGTGACGCATGCGGGGCGAACCTGGCGTCGGACGCTGAGGGTGGGCCGTCGGCGCCTGCCGAGGAGGCGGCGGATTCGTCGAAGCGGAGCGCTCGATCCCCCGAACGTCCGCGTGCTGAGAGGTCTTCGACGGTCTCTCCGGCTGGAGGCACAGCGCTTTCGGAGGCGCCACCCGATCTCTCCCCTTCGGACCGTCGGCCGCGAGCGAAATTGTTGCTCGTGCGCGGCGGTCGGGTCGGCCGGGAATTCCCCATCTGGGAGTCGGAGGTGATGCTCGGGCGATGGGATGCCGAGCACGGGATCTTCCCCGAGATTGATCTGGACGAGGACGATGCGGAGGCCAAGGTCTCTCGCCGCCACGCGCGCATCTTCTATCGGGAGGGGCGATTCTGGATCGAGGATCTGGGGAGCTTGAACGGGACGTTCGTGAATCGCGGGCCTCGGCTCCGCCCGTATCAGCCCGTGCCGCTGCGGCACGGCGACGAGATCATCGTGGGGAAGACCTTCTTGCGATTCCTCATCGAGGGGCTATGAAGTTCTGCGCGCGGTGCGGATCGCCCGTTCAACCCGAGGATCTCTTTTGCGGCGAGTGTGGGGCGCGGCAAGTCTTCTCCGGATCCTTCGGGGAGGTGGGCGGCGGGAGGCCGGGAGTCTTCGCCCCGCTCGCGGAGTTGCCTCCCGGTGCCGTCCTGCGCGGGCGCTATGAGATCGTGCGGCGGGTCGGGGGAGGGGGCATGGGGAATGTCTATCAAGCCCGTGACCGCCATCTGAATGGCGCCGTGCGAGCCGTCAAGGAGATGATCGAGATGTTCTCCGATCCCGCGCTTCGGGAGAAAGCCATCCTCGACTTCCAGCGCGAGGCGCGGCTTCTGGCCAGTCTCCGCCATCCTTCGATCCCGATCATCTACGACCATTTCGTCGAAGGAGGGCGGTACTATCTCGTCATGGAATTCATCTCGGGAGGGGATCTGGCCACGCGGTTACAGTTGGTCGGCGGGCGTTTCGATGAGCTGACCGTCACGCTGTGGGCCCTTCAGATCTGTGATGTGCTCGATTACCTGCACACGCGGCAGCCGCCGATCATCTATCGGGACCTGAAACCGGCCAACATCATGATTGATCCGGGGGCCAATCGCGTCGTCCTCATTGATTTCGGGATCGCGCGCGTCGTCGCCCCTCAAGAGAAGGGGGTGACGGCTGTCGGCACGATGGGGTATGCGCCGCCGGAGCTGTTCTCCGGGCAGGTCGAACCGCGTTCGGACATTTATTCGCTGGGCGCCACGATGTTTCATCTGCTGACGGGAGTGGATCCGCGCGATCAACCGCTGCTGATCTTCGATTTCACGCGGAATCCGACGCCGCGCCAATACAATCCCGAGCTCACGCCCCAGATGGAGCGCCTCCTCATGCGCGCCGTCGCCTATGCGCCGGAGGATCGGTTCGCCTCGGCGCGCGAGATGAAGAGCGCGCTGGACGAGCATCTGGCCTTCCTGCGCGAGCAGCGCGGCGATCGTCTGGAGCATGCCTATCGCATGGCCTTCGGCGATCTCGTCCGCCGCGCGGGATCAGAGGTCGCGCCTCGTCTGGACGTGGCCGTGGGGATGGTCTACTGCAGCTATTGCGGGATGAGCATCGGGGCGGACGATCTCTATTGCGCATACTGCGGCGCCCGTCAACCGATCGAGGTCGAGCCCATGCGGGCGAGCGCCTATCTGTTCGTCCTCGATCCGCGCTCAGGGGAAGTGCGGGCGACGCAAGCCTTGCTCAAGGAGTCGAACCTCATTGGTCGTGCCGATCCGATCTCGGGCATCTTCCCGGATGTGGATTTGTCCCCCTACGATCCGGGGGCGACGGTCTCGCGCCGGCATGCGCGCATCTGGCGGGCGGAGGGGGGATATTGGATCGAGGACCTGGCGAGCGTCAACGGGACGCTCGTCAACGGCCGTCGGTTGCTCTCGCCGCGAACCCCGCAGGCGCTCCGCGATGGAGATCGCGTGCAGATTGGCGAAGTGTCCTTACTTTTCCGGCATGAGGGCCAGTGGTGACGAGTCATTGTCCGCGATGTCAAATGCCGCAGCGTCCGGGAGCGAAATTCTGTCGAGCCTGTGGTGCACCGCTGGTGGCGACAGTGGCGCACGCGGTCGGGTCCCCTGCTGACTCAACGATCGGCGCCCTTGATCCTCCAGAGCGCACGATCACGGTGCCGTGGCCGGAGGCGAAATCCCCTCCTGGCATGGGCCGGCGCGTCCCGGCACCTCTAGTAGTCCGACTCGTGGCGTTCTTTCTCGACGTGGTGTTGCTGCTGGCAGCGATGGGGGCGACCCTCATCGGGGTCGTCGCCCTTCGGGGGCGGCTCCCGCTGGCGGAGCTGGCCGTGTGGAGCGCGCTCGCGGCGGGCTTGGTTTTGTTGGGGAACCACCTTATACTCTGCAGCGTGCGCGGGCAGTCGGTGGGGATGGCGCTGGTGGGGATCCAGATCGTGCGCGCCGATGGCCGACCCCTCTCTTGGGGCCGTTCGCTCCTGCGCCATACGCTCGGCTATGGGCTGGCGGCGCTCCCGCTCGGACTGGGGCTCCTCTGGATACTCGTGGATGGGCAGGGGCGAGGATGGCACGATCGGCTGAGTGGGACGCGGGTCGTCACGGAGGCCGATGAGGATGAAGCTCAAGGTGTGCTCACCGGGTCGAGCGCCGATCGTCGTTGAGATCCGGAAGCGGCGGATCATCATCGGGCGTTCGGTGCGCAGCGATCTCTGTGTGGACGATCCCTTCACCTCGCGCGTGCATGCGGAGCTGCGCGAGGAGGGGAAGACGTGGTGGGTGACGGACCTGGGGAGTGCCAACGGCACATATCTGAACGGCATCCGCATTCGGGGGACGGTCGCGGTCGCTGCGGGCGATCGCCTTCAGGTGGGAGAGACGATACTGGAGCTTCTCCCTCAGACCGAGCCGACTTCTGGGGCCGAGGTCTCGATGGACGAGCTGGGGACCGGCGACGTGATCGTCGCGCGTCCGGAGATGTTGACCTCGACCGCATCCGCGAAGCGTCCGCCGCTGACTCCCGAGATCGTCTCTCTGCTCGATGCGGCGCGTTCGGTCACTGCGCCCGGATTGCCGCCTGAGGTCGAGCGGAGCAAGCGACTGTTGGCCGTACTCAGTCAGGTCGGCATCGCCTTGCTCGCTCCACTCTCGCTCGATGAAGTGCTTCGACAGCTTGTCGGTTTGGTGCTGGAGGCGGTCCCCGCCCAGCGCGTGTTCCTCTTGCTGCG